>DATCKS010000099.1:0-10963 GCA_036562265.1 Thermodesulfobacteriota bacterium
CGGCTCGAGGCGGGGGCGCAACTCCGCCGCGAGCGAGATGGCGCCGAGGGCGAACGCCGCGACGGCGACGGTCGGCGGGACGAGCCGCGTCACCCATGCCCTTCGCGCCCAGGGCGCCTCCTCGCGCCAGTCGATCACCCAGTAGAGGACCCCCCCCACCGTGGCGATGGCCACGAGCGCGAGCATGAGGGGCCAGAACGGGTCCGGCCCGATCGGCAGGTGCCGCGCGGCGACCAGGCCGGCGATGTAGCCGCCGAGCAGCCAGACCAGAGGCCGCGCCGGCCGTGGCACGGCGCCCCCTCCCCCTGCAGGGAGCTGCGGAGAGTGCGACTCGGGAGAGCTCACGCGATGGCGCTCCGGATCCTGGCCTGCGACGACGGCTCGCGGCCCGCTTCGGCACCGCCCGGCCCGGCGCCGGCCAGGGCCGCTCGCCCGCGTGCTCGGGACGCCGGCCGTCGTGCGCCGCCTCTCGTTCGCCGGCTCCGCTGCCTCCGGCGGTTCGGCCGCGTCGCTCGAGGAGGCGCGCCGGCCCGGCCGGGAGGCGCGGGCGGACGTCGAGCGGTTCATGGAGATCTCACGAGATCCGGTCGTCGTCAACTACATTCGACGGGTCGGCAGGCGGCTCGTGCGGGCGAACGACCGCACGCAGTGGCGTCCTCGAGACGCTCCCGGCGCGGGAGCCGGCTCCGAAGGCCCCTTACGCCTCGAAGGTCCTGGCCGGCTTCTCGCCGTGGAAGAAGCCGTAGATTTCGCGGGCGCTGCGCGCGTCGAGTCCCGGCACGGCGGCCAGCTCCTCCGGCGTCGCCCCCTTCACGCGCCGCACGCTGCCGAAGTGCTCGAGGAGCGCCCGGCGGCGCGCCGCGCCGATGCCCGGGATCTCCTCGAGCACCGAGCGGAGCGCCCGGCGCCGGCGCAGCTCGCGATGGTAGGTGATGGCGAACCGGTGCGCCTCGTCACGCACCCGCTCGAGGAGGAAGAGGGCGGACGAGGTCGGCGGCAGGAGGATCGGCTCGTCGCGCCCCGGCAGGAAGATCCGCTCGCCGGTCGTCGTCTCGCCGGGATTGCCGGCCATCCCCCGGCCGACCCGCCGCCGGCTGCCGACGAACCGGTCCTTCGCCAGCGCGAGGACGGCGACGCCCTCCTCGCCCCCCACCGGGACGCCGGCGTCCCGCAGCGCCTCGACGGCGGCGCCGAGCTGGGCCTTGCCGCCGTCGATCAGGATCAGGTCGGGCCGCACGCCGGCGTCCTTGCCGTCCGGCCGGAAGCGGCGGCGGAGCACCTCGTAGAGGCTCGCGAAGTCGTTCGCCCCCTCGACCGTCTTGATGCGGTAGCGCCGGTAACCCTTGCGCGCCGGCGTCCCGCGCTCGAAGACCACCATCGAGCCGACCGACTGTCTGCCCATCGTGTTCGAGATGTCGTAGCCCTCGATGCGGTGGGGCGCACGGGGGAGCCCGAGGCGGCGCGCGAGCTCCTCGAGGAGCGCCTCGTCCTGCGCCTCGAGGGCGCGCTCCTCGCGGAAGGCGTGCGCGGCGTTCTCCTGGGCGAGGGCAACCAGGCGCGCCTTCTCGCCCCGCTCGGGCGCCAGGACGCGCACCCGCCGGCCCTTGCGCTCCGAGAGCACCTCCGCGTGCGCCTCGCGGTCCTCGAGGTCCATGGGGATCAGGATCTCGGCCGGGATGAAGCGGCCGGGGTGGTAGTACTGGCCGAGGACCGCCTCCACGATCTCGGCGTCGGGCGCCTCGGTGCGCGGCACCGCCACGCGGTCGGCGCCGACGAGCTTCCCCTCCCGCACCCGGAGCACCCGGACCTCGACGTCGCTCCCCTCGCGGTAGAGGCCGATCACGTCCTGGTCCGCGAAGGAGGTCGAGGCGGCCTGCTGGCGCTCGAGCGTCGCCTCGATCGCCGCGATCTGGTCGCGGATGCGAGCCGCCGTCTCGAAGTCGAGCGCCTCGGCGGCGGCGGCCATCTTCGCCCGGAACTGTGCCGTCAGCTCCTCGCTGCGCCCCGACAGGAAGAGGCGCGCCTGCTCGACCAGCTCCCGGTAGGCGGCCTCGTCGATCAGGCCGCAGCACGGGGCCGCGCACCGCTTGATCTGGTACTCGAGGCAGGGCCGGGTCCGGTGGTTGCGGAACTTGAAATCGTTGCAGGAGCGAATGGGGATGAACCGGTGGAGCGCGCGCTCCGTCTGCCTCGCGCTCCAGGCCGAGGCGAACGGCCCGAAGTAGAGCGCCTGGTCGCGCCGCGGCTTGCGGACGAGCTGCAGGCGGGGAAACCGCGCCGTCAGGTCGAAGCGCAGGTGCAGGTACTGCTTGTCGTCGCGCAGGACGATGTTGTAGCGGGGCCGGTGCGTCTTGATGAGGTTCGCCTCGAGGATCAGCGCCTCCTTCTCGCTCCGCACGACGAGCGTCTCGAAGTCCGCGACGTGCGACATCAGGGCGGCCGTCTTGGGGTCGAGGCTCCCCTCCGCGCTCCGCTGGAAGTACGAGCGGACGCGGTGGCGCAGGCTCTTGGCCTTGCCCACGTACAGGACCTGTCCCCTGGCGTCCTTGAACTGGTAGACGCCGGGCTCGGTCGGGAGGGTGGCGAGCTTCGCGTCGAGGGCGGGATTGACGTCGGCCATGGTGCGGCTCAATCGTACCGCGCGCCTGCTAAGATTCAGCCATGAGCCACGCGGACCTCGAACGGCAGGACGCCCGGGCCCTCGCGGCCCGGTTCACCGGGACCCTGGGCCGGATCCGGGCCGAGATCGCCAAGCGGATCGTCGGCCAGGACGAGATCGTCGTCGGGACGCTCACCTGCCTCCTGGCGGGCGGTCACGTCCTGCTCGAGGGCGTGCCGGGCCTCGGCAAGACCTTGCTCGTCAAGACCCTCGCCGAGTCGCTCGACCTGTCCTTCTCGCGCATCCAGTTCACGCCCGACCTGATGCCGGCCGACATCGTCGGAACCGACCTGCTCGTCGAGGACCACGAGCGCCGCCGCGTCTTCGAGTTCCGGCGCGGCCCCATCTTCGGGCACGTCGTCCTCGCCGACGAGGTGAACCGGGCCACGCCGAAGACCCAGTCGGCGCTCCTCGAGGCGATGCAGGAGGGCCGGGTCACCGTGGGCCCCCAGGTGCACGAACTCGAGCGCCCGTTCTTCGTGCTGGCGACCCAGAACCCGATCGAGATGGAGGGGACCTATCCGCTCCCCGAGGCCCAGCTCGACCGGTTCTTCTTCAAGCTCCAGGTCCGCTACCCGACCCTCGAGCAGCTCACCCAGATCATCGACCGCACCACGGCGGTCGACGGGGCGGTGCCGCAGGCGGTCGCCTCGGGCGAGGAGATCGAGGCGCTCAAGGCGATCGTGCGACAGGTGCCGATCGCGACGCACGTCAAGGAGTACGCCGCCCGTCTGGTCCTCGCCACCCATCCGACCAGCGAGCAGGCGCCGGCCGAGGTCAAGCAGTTCGTCCGTCACGGCGCGAGCCCGCGCGGCGCCCAGGCGCTCGTCCTCGCCGCGAAGATCCGCGCCCTCGGCCAGGAGCGCTTCAACGTCGCCATCGACGACATCCGCGCCGTGGCGCTGCCCGCCCTCCGCCACCGGATCATCCTCAACTTCGAGGGGCAGGCGCGCGGCATCGACCAGGACCAGATCGTCGAGGCGGTCCTGGCCGCCGTCCCGCGGTAGGCGGCGGGCCCGGACGCCCCTACGCCGGCCGCTCGGCGAGCCGGCGGCGCCGCACCGCCCCGATCCGGCGCAGCACGACGTCGATCAGGAAGAGGGCGAGGCCGAGCGAGGCGGCGGCCCACCACACCTCCACCGGCTGCGTCCGCGGCTTGCGGTCGAGGCCGAAGACGTCGATCTCGGACCACCGCTCGTTCAGGACCCGGCCGCCGGCCAGCTGCGCCGCGCTCGCGAGGAGCGGCTCGTTCGCGCCGAGGTCCCGAAGCTCTCTCGGGTAGGGCACGACGAGGCTCGCGATCTGGCTCTCCGCCGCCGCGCCGTCCTGGCGCGCGCCCCTCGCGGCGGCCGGCACGCGCGGGTCGATCCCGATGAGGTAGGCGCCGGTCTGCCGCGCGTCGAAGCGGGCCTCGTAGCGTCCGGGCGCCACCTGGACCACGTCGACCACCGAGAGCTGCTTGTCGGGGCTCACGATCCCGGCCCGGATCTCCGCGAAGTTCACGAGCCGGCCCGCCGTGTCGACGGCGTCGATGCGCAGGACCCCCTGGTTGCCGTCCACCTCCACCTGCGTGGAGAGCGTCCTCGGCTTCTGCGTCCTGAGCGTCCAGCGCACCATCTGGCCGAGCGCCTTCGGGAACTGCGGCCACGACAGCCAGAAGAAGCCCCACTTCGCCTTCGCGTCCGACGTGAAGGCGGCGGCCCGCCCGAGGCCGTACCGCCACACCGCGAGGAGCGGGTCCTGGTGGGGGGTCACGAGGAGCACGTCGGCCGTCGGCTTGGGCGTCGTCGCCACGTAGCCGCCGAGCGGGGGCGCCTTGGACCAGTCGATCCCCTGGAGGACCTCGTGCCCCGGCTGCACCGGGATCGCGCGGAACGGCTCCTCCATGAGCGCGGTCTTCGTCGCGAGCTGCGTCTCGCGCGTGAAGATCCGCGGCACCTCGGTCGGCTCCTCGACGAAGTAGAAGCGGCCGTTCCCCTCGAAGGCGATGTCCCGCATGAGGCTCACGGCCGCGTCCTTGCCGATCGCGACCGACGACACGGTCACCCGCGCCGCCGCCGCGTCGCGGGCGAGCGACAGGAAGTCGCCGGCCGTCGACTGGCCGTCCGTGAGCAGGATGACGTGCTTGAGCGCCCCCCGGCCGGTCTTGACCGTGTTGATCGCCTCCCGCATCGCGGCGAACATCTCGGTCGCGCCGCCGGTCTTGATGGCGCCGATCCCGCGCAGGACCTCGTCCTTCCGGCCGAGACGGCGGAAGGGCACCTGCCACTCCCACGTCTCGTCGAAGGTGATGACGCCGACCTCGTCGCGCGCGTCCATGAGCTCGACCGCGTACTGCGCGGCGAGCTTCGCGAGATCCAGCTTGGAGGCCTCCCCGGCCTTGCGGATGTCCATGCTCATCGACTTGTCGATGACGATGATGACCGAGAGGTTCGGCATGTCGACCTTCTGCCGCGACTCCATCGAGACCGGAAGCGCCTCCTCGATGGGGGTGCGGTAGTAGCCGCCGAGGCCGAACGACTCGTCGCCGCCGAGCATGACGAGCCCGCCGCCGTCGTCCCGAACGAACGAGCGGATCTCCTCCATGTCGTCGCGCGAGAGCTTGAGCGCCGACACGTTCGACAGCACGACCCCGTCGTAGCGGCGCGATCCCGCGCGCAGCGGCGGAAGCCGACCGGGCGCGACGACGTCGACGTCGATCCCCTGGCGCCGGAGCGCGCGCTGGATGTGGTGCGCCTGGTCGAGGTCGCGCTCGACCAGGAGCACCGCCGGCCGGCCGTGGACCGCGGTGACGCCGACGGCGGCGTTGTTCTCGATCACCTGGTCCGCCTCCGGCTCGAGGCGGGCCGTGTAGACGTGGAAACCCTCGGCCTCGAGCGACTGGCCGAAGCCGAAGACGGTCGCGCCGGAGCCGTAGGGCACGGTCCGCGACCCGAGGTACTCGCCGTTGCGGTAGAGCGACAGCCGGCCGCGTCCGGCCTGTCGGCTGCGCAGGACGACCTTCACGTCGAACGACTCGCCCGCCTTGACCTCCCGCGGCACGACCACCGACTCGACGAGGACCTCGTCCGCCCCGGGCGGCCTGAGCGGCAGCACGAGGAGGTCGGCCCCCTCGTCGCGCGCGAGGCGCGCCGCCTCGAGGAACTGGCCGCGCGTCTCGTTGCCGTCCGACAGGAGGACGAGTCGCCTGGCGCCCGTGTCGGGGAAGGTGGCGAGGGCGAGGCGGACGGCCGCCTCGATGTCGGTGGCGGTCGGGTCCACCTCGGCGCCGCCCCAGGCGTCGACGTTCGGCCTCGACTGGAGCGGCACGCGCAGGCGCGCCCCGGCACCGAACCCGACGACGGCCGCGCGGTCGTCCGGTCGCATGCGCTCGATCTGCTCGCGCACGAAGCCGACCGCCCGCTCGCGCATCACCGGGGCGATGCTCTGCGACTCGTCGACGAGGAAGACGACCGAGAGGCGGTCGTCCGGCATCGGCACCGCCACGCCGCCGACGGCGAGGAGGAGGAGCGCCACGGCGGCGCCCCTGAGCGCCATCGACACGGCGGTCGGCCGCCCGGCGTGGCGCCGCCACTCGAGCCAGGTCTCGGCCGCGATCGCGGCCAGGGCCGCGGCGAGCGCCCAGTGCCACAGCTCCCGGCGCACCGGCCCGGGCGGCGTCTCGTAGGCGCCGAGCGTGTCGAGCGCCTCGGCCCCGGCCGGGAGCCGTCCGCGCGGGGCGAGGTTCGAGGCGGCCTCGCTCGCGAGGTTCACGGCGAATCGGGTCTCGCCCGTCCAGCGGCCGAGGTCGCCCCGGGCGTCGCGGCCGCGGACCTGGTAGCTGTAGATGCCGGTCGCCTCGAGCGGCGGCAACCGGAGCGCGCCGTCGACCACCTCCACCGTGCGGCGCGCGCCGGCGGGGTCGATCACCGCGGCCTCGACCACGCCCTTGGGGAGCGGGAAGGCCACCGCGGCGCCCGCGGCGATCTGGTGGCTGCCGGCGTCGCCGAGCGTCGGCCTGAGCCAGCGCACCGCGTTCGAGACGAAGAGCGGGAAGCCGACCCTGAGCGGGAAGTCGCTCGCCTGGACGTCGAAGCCGACGTAGACCCATCGCACGCCCTCGCCGTCGTACGCGAGGACGAGCGGTGTGAGGCTCGACTCGACCAGCGTCCGGGCGCCCGTGAGCGGGCGGACCTTCTTCGCCTCCTTGATGAGGAGGCGCGAGAGGTCGACGTGTCGGAGGATGGGATGGGCGCGGTCCCAGTCGAGCACCGGCGGCGCGTCCACGGTGCCGAGGTCCTGCACGAACGCCGCTGGGGCCCGATTGATGAAGAGGTACCGGCCGGGCGGCAGGCGCTCGGGGAGCACGTCGTCGAGGACCACGACGTCGAAGTCCGCGGGGCCAGGGTACGCGTCCGGCTCGAAGACCTGGACGTTGAGGCGGGGATCGGCCGCCAGCGCCTTCTCGAGGAAGGCGTTGCCGTACGAGACGACCGCCACCTCCAGGCGCACCGGCGCCGGGATGACCGCGTACGCGACGTTGTCGGCCTCGAGGTCGTCGGCGATGTCGAGGCGCGCCTCGATCCGGCTGCCGCCCCTCCCCTCCACCGGGATCACGAACGCGCGCCTGGTCTGCGGCCCGAGGCGGACCGGCTCGGCGCTCACGCGCCGCCCCTCCTGCGTGATCCTTAGCGTGAAGACCGCGTCCTCGTGACTCGTGTTGGTGACCGCCACGAACAGCTCGTACGCCGACGTGTGGTCGTAGCGGGGCCGCACCTCCATCGCGGTGATGCCGACGTTGCGCCCCGGTCCCGCGCCCTCGGGCTCGACGACCGAGAGCCGGACGCGCCCCTTGAGGCTCGCCAGGTCGGCGGCAAGCTGCGGGTTCGTCAGGTCGGGCCACGCCCGGTCGGTGAAGAGGACGAGGTCGGCGGCCGCGAGCGGCTCGGCGTGCGCGACGGCGATGGCCAGCGCGCCGGCGATGTCCGACGGCGCGCCGGACGGCCGGACGTCGGCCGCGGCCTTCCGCAGCGCGGCGACGTCGTCCGTGAAGTGCGCGAGGACGCGCGCGCGCGGCCCCGCCTCGATGAGCATCGCCTCCTGGCCCGGCGCGAGGCGGTCGAGCCGCGCGAGGAGGTCGGCGCGAGCGCGCTCGAACCTCGACGGCGACACGTCGGTCGCCTGCATGGTCACGCCGCGGTCGAGGATCAGGATCTCCCGCGCCCCGCCGCCGCGCGGGCTCTCCACGGCCGGCCGCGCGAGGGCCACGGCCACGGCGACCAGCGCGAGCAGTTGCAGCCAGAGCTGACGCGTGGGACGCCAGCGCTTGAAGAAGCTGTTCGACTCGCGCTCCGCCCGGTCGGTCCGCCAGAACTGCGTGGAGCCGACGCGGCGCTCGGGGCGCCGGAAGCGGAGGAAGTACAGCGCCACGATGGCGGGGATGGCGGCGAGGAGCCAGAGTGCGGCGGGATTGAGGAAGCTCATCGGAGGAGACGTCCCTGCGTCAGGTTGCGGAAGAGCACGTCCTCGAGCGGCGTCGCCGTCGAGACGCGGACGTAACCGATGCCGTGCGCGTAGGCGAAGGCCTCGACCTCCGCGTAGTGCCGGGCGGTGCGCTCGCGGTACCCGGCGATGCGGTCGCGCGAGAGCGTGACGTCCTCGGCGCTGCCCGTCTCGGCGTCGATCAGCCGCACGTCGCCGATCTCGGGCGGGTCGATCTCGTCGGGCGACAGGAGGTGGATCACGAAGACGTCGTGGCCCGACGCCTGGAGGGCGAGCAGGCCGTCCTGGTAGCCCGCCCGGTCGAGGAGGTCGGTGACGAGGATGAGGCGCGAGCGGCGCGGCAGGCGCACCGCCTCGGCCCGCAGGGAGGCGTTCAGCGCCGTGGCGCCGCCGAACTCGATCCGCTCGAGGTAGTCGGCGAGCGGCCCGAAGCTGCCTCGACCGCGGAACGGGCGCGTCACGTCGGCGCGACCGGCGGCGACGTAGCCCACCGCCACGCGCTCGAGCCCGGCGAGCCCCACGTAGCCCAGCGCCGCGGCCAGCCTGAGGGCGTAGTCCGACTTCGGCGGGTCGCCCACCGCCATGGAGCCGGAGGCGTCCACGAGGATCTGGACGAGGAGGTCCACCTCGTCCCGGTAGAGGCGGAGCACGAGGCGATCGAGCCGCCCGTACACCTGCCAGTCGAGGTAACGCAGGTCGTCGCCCGGCTGGTACTGCCGGTAGTCGTGGAACTCGATGGAGGCCCCGGCCGAGTTCACCTTGCGCTCGCCCTGGGCCTGCCCCCAGAGCGTCCGGCGCGCGGCGATGCTGAGCCGCTCGAGACTCCGGACGAGGCCCGCGTCGAGGAGCAAGACCGCTACTCCTCCAGCGAGCGGAAGTACGCGCGCACCCGCTCGCGCGCCTCCAGCGGGACCGCCTCCTTGACGAGCGCCTCCTCCACCTGCTTCCGGTACTCCTGGAAGACGTTCATGTAGGACAGCCGGGACGGCGCCTTCGCGCCGCGACCGGTCACGTCGCTGTCGTACGCCTCGGACTCGCCCTGCGAAACCATCCCCTCGACGAACGACTCCGCGTTGGCCGCCCACTCGGGCGCGTCCTCGCCGTCACCCGCCTTGTCGCCCGACCCGCCCGAGCCGGCCTCGCTGCCGTGGCTGGCGGTGCCGTCCTCGGCCCCCGCCTGCTCGCCGTCCGGCCCGTCGGCCCCGCTGTCCTGCGGCAGGCCGGCGTGACCGCTCAGGTCCTCGGGCCAGCCCCCGTCTTCGCTGCCGGGCGGCAGGGAGCCGTCGCCGACCTGCCCGTCCCCCTCGCCGAGGGCGTCGAGGGCGCGCTCCATGGAGTCCATCGCCTGGTCGGTGTCGCCGGCCTCGTAGGCCGACAGGCTGTCGCGCAGCGCCTTGTCGAAGGCGCCGCTCCGCCCGCCGCGCTCGCGCCCCATCTGGCGCAGCCGCTCCGTCAGCTCCGCGAACTGCTTCTTGGAGATGCCGGCGTTGCCCACGGCGGAGAGCTCCTCCTGCATCCGCTTGAGGCGCAGGTGATAGCCGCTGCCGCGCGCCTCCTGGCGCAGATCGGGCAGCTCGCCCGGCTGGCGCAGGAGCTTGAGCCGCTCGTCGCTCGTGCCGAGAAACGCGTTGGTGTCGGGTCGAAGCTGCGAGAGCTTGGTGTCCTTGAAGACGGCGCCCAGCGCCAGCGACTCGCCGGCCTGCGGCAACGCCCCCTCGTGCGCCTCGCGCCGGAGCGCCTCCTTGACGTTCAGCTCCTGGCGGCGCGTCTCGGGCGGGTCCTCCTCGGCCGGTTCCTCCTGCCCCATGCCGCTCGACCCGAGCGCCGCGACGAGGGCGTCGACCGCGTCGTCGACCGGGACCGTCGGCGTGAAGGCCAGCACGACGGCCAGGGCGCCCACGGCCGGGACGAGGCGGGTCTCCTTCGACCAGACTCGCCGCCCGACGCGCCCGGCCTCGAGACGCGCCGCGACGTGGGCGGCGTCGCGGATGCAGGCGTCACCGAACGGCCCCCGGTTCGGCATGGCCGCCAGCTCGAGCGCGGTGGCGAGGCGGTCGCCGAGGGCGAGGTCGCGGTCGGCCGCTCGCGCCGCCCCCATCAGGCTCGCCGGCCCCCTGAGGCTCGCGAGCCCACCGACGAGGGCCCCGAGGAGGGCGCCGGCTGCCGCCGGGACGAGCCCGAGTTGCCAGACGGGCGGCTCGATCGGCAGTCGATTGCGCAGGAGGAGCGCCACGCAGGCGACCGCCAGCCCGACGAGCAGGCCGCGCACCGCGCCGCGCTCGGCGGCAAGCCAGGCCAGCCTCGCGCGGACGCGCCGCAAGGCGGAGAGCAGGACGAGCGGCGGCCGTGACACGTTCATCTCCTACCCCCTGAAAAGAAGCGACCCCGTTCGGGCTACACGAGCGCCTGCTCCTGGAGCAGCCGGATGCGGTCGCGAATGGCCGCGGCTTTCTCGAACTCGAGTGCCGCCGCGGCCGCCTTCATCTCTTCGCGCAGACGCTCGAGAACGGCGGGCAGCTCCTCGGGTGTGACGCGAGGCGCCTCGTCGCGCTCGACCGGCACGGTGACGTAATCCTGCTCGTACACGGACGTGAGGATGGCGTCGATCCCCTTGCGCACGGTCTCGGGCGTGATGCCGTGCTCGGCGTTGTACGCGGCCTGCAGGCGGCGGCGCCGCTCGGTCTCCCGGATGGCCACGTCCATCGACGGCGTCACGGTGTCCGCGTACATGAGCACCTGCCCGTTCACGTTCCGGGCGGCCCGTCCGCAGGTCTGGATGAGGGAGCGCTCCGAGCGGAGGAACCCTTCCTTGTCCGCGTCCAG
>DATCKS010000103.1:0-4436 GCA_036562265.1 Thermodesulfobacteriota bacterium
CTCCCATACGGGCTCCCGGACGTACTCTAGCGCGCGCGCAGTCTTGCTACTGTTCCCTTGAGGAGGGGATCACGTGAGCGACGACATCGCCTCCGCCCCGGCCGCCGGCGCGCCGGCGGCGGTGAGGCCGCGACTGCTCGCGAACCCGGCGGAGCTGTCCGGCGCGCTGGGCGACCTGGGAACCTTCCTGCCGCACGTGCTCGGCGTGGTCACCGTCGTCGGCATGGCGCCGGCCGGCGTCCTCGCGGGCTTCGGCCTCTTCGCCATCGTCACCGGCCTGCGCTACGGCATCCCGATCCCCGTGCAGCCGATGAAGGCCGCCTCGGCGGCGGTGCTGATCCAGCACCTCTCGCCGGCCGAGGTGGCCGGTGCCGGTCTCGCCATCGGGCTGTTCTTCGTCGTGGCCGGTTCGTCGGGGCTCGTCGACTGGCTCGCCAGACGGATCCCGGCCGTCCTGACCGCCGGCGTACAGCTCGGCCTCGGCCTCGCCCTCGCGCTGCTCGGCCTCGACCTCGCCCGCCAGGAGCCGATCCTCGGGGCGCTGGTCGCCCTGTCGATGCTCGCCACGCTGCGCAGCCGCCGCCTGCCGGCCGCCGTGGTCGGCCTGGTGGTCGGCCTCGTGGGGGAGGCGGTCCTCGGATCGGGGATCGCGTGGCCGGAGGTGTCGTGGGGGGTCCACGTACCTCCCGTGGTCTGGCCCGGGTGGGCCGACCTGCTGCGCGGCGTGGAGCTCGCGGCCCTCCCGCAGATCCCGCTCACGCTCACGAATGCGATCATCGTCACGGCGGCCCTCGCCCGGCGCCTCTTCCCCGACGAGCCGCCGCGCGCCACCGTGCGCAACCTCGCCCTCTCCACCGGCATCGCGAACCTCCTGGCCGCGCCGTTCGGCGGGTACCCGATGTGCCACGGCGCCGGGGGGCTGGCCGCGCACTACCGCTTCGGCAGCCGCAGCGGGACGGCGCTCGTCCTGATCGGCCTGGTGTTCCTCGTCCTCGGGATCGGGCTCGGCGACGGCGCCGTGGCGGTGATGCGGCTCGTCCCCGAGAGCGTCGTCGGCGCCCTCCTCTTCTTCGGGGGAGCCGAGCTGGCCCGCTCGGCGCGCCCCGAGCGGTTCCGCGGGGCCGAGGCCGTCGTGCTGGCGCTCGTCGCGGGGCTCGGCCTTGCCGTCAACGCCGCGCTCGCGTTCGTCGTCGGGCTCACGCTGGTCACGGTGTGGCGGCGGGGTCGCTGGACGCCGGGCGACTGACCCGCTTCACCGGGTCTCGGCATGGGGCGTGACTGACGGTCCTCACGCCTACGCGGATCGCGAGACGGAGGAGAGACGATGACCAGAGAGGCGACCAGGCGAGTGACGGACCGGCAGACGAATCGGGCGGAGGCCATCACGCAGCTGCGCTCGAAGGAGATCCAGGCCTTCGGCGCCGTGGGGAAGATGCCGATCGCCCTCGACGAGCGGACGGCCGCGGCGAGCGTCGGCCTGCTCAACCAGATCCTCGCCGACACGATGACCCTGCGGGACCTCTACAAGAAGCACCACTGGCAGGTGGCGGGGCCGACCTTCTACCAGCTCCACCTCCTCTACGACAAGCACTACGACGAGCAGGTCGCGCTGGTGGACGCCATCGGCGAGCGTATCCAGGTGCTGGGGGGCGTCAGCATCGCCATGGCGGCGGACGTGGCCGAGACGACCCGCATCCCGCGCCCGCCGCGCGGCCGCGAGGACGTGCCGACCCAGATCTCCCGGCTCCTCGAGGCGCACGAAATCGTGATCCGGGAGGTTCGGGAGGCGGCGCGCAAGGCGGACGAGGCCGGTGACGACGGGACCAACGACCTCCTCGTGAGCCAGGTGCTCCGCACGAACGAGATGCAGGTCTGGTTCCTCGGGGAGCACCTGACGGACGTGCCGCTGGTCCGCACCGAGTGACGCGCCGGCCGCGATCGGCCGCGCGGCGACGGCGGCCGGCTAGGCCTCGTCGAGGGCGTGCCGGACGCTCCGGAGCAGCGCCGCCGGCGTGAACGGCTTCTCGAGGAAGTTGCGCCCGCGCTCGAGCGGCCCGTCGGACTCGGCGAGGGTGTCCGTGTACCCGGACATGAAGAGCACCCTGGCGCCCGGGTAGACGGCGGAGAATCGCTCGACGAGGGCCGGGCCGCGCAGGCCGGGCATGATGACGTCCGTCAGGATCAGGTCGAACGGCTCCGCCGAGGCGGAGGCGACGGCGAGCGCCTCCTCCCCGTCGCGCGCCTCGATCACCCGGTACCCCGCGCTCTCGAGCGCGCGGCGGGCCAGCGTGCGGACCGACGCGTTGTCCTCGACGAGGAGGATCCGTTCCGAGCCGCGGGCCGGCGCGTCGGCCGCGGCCGCCGGCCGCACGTCGGGCGTCTCGCGGACCCGCGGCAGGTCGATCGTGAACGTCGTGCCGCGACCCGGTTCGCTCTCGACCTCGATGTGCCCGCCGCTCTGCTGCACGATCCCGTAGACGGTCGACAGGCCGAGGCCGGTCCCCTTGCTGACGGTCTTGGTGGTGAAGAAGGGCTCGAAGATCCGGGCCTTCGTCTCGGCGTCCATCCCCGTGCCGGTGTCGGTCACCGTGAGCCGCACGTAGCCGTCGTACCGCCCCGTCTCGGACCGATCGAGGCCGGACGCCCCCGGCTCGACGTTCGACGTCTCGATGAGGAGCCGGCCGCCCCGGGGCATCGCGTCCCTCGCGTTGACGGCCAGGTTGACGATGACCTGCTCGAGCTGCGCCGGGTCGGTCCTGACGTAGCCGAGGTCGGGCGCGAGCACGGTGACGAGTTCGATGTCCTCGCCCATGAGGCGCGCGAGCATCGCCTTGAGCTCGGTGACGACCCCGTTGAGGTTCAGCACCTCGGGTTGCAGCACCTGGCGGCGGCTGAAGGCCAGGAGCTGCCGAACGAGGCTCCCCGCCCGTTCCGCGGCGCTCTTGATCTCCTCCGCGTCGCGCCTGAGGGGCGGGTCGAGCCGCTGGAGGAGGAGTTCCGCGTAGCCGCCGATCGCCGTGAGGATGTTGTTGAAGTCGTGGGCGATGCCGCCGGCGAAGCGGCCGATGGCCTCCATCTTCTGCGCCCCGCGGAGCTGCTCCTCGCTGCGGCGCAGCGCCTCGACCGCCTCCTTCTGGGCCGTGATGTCGACCATGACGCCCCGCAGTTGCCGGACCCGGCCGCTGGCGTCCTTGACGACGCGGACCATGTCCCGGAGCCAGACCACGCGGCCGTCGGCGGCGACGACCCGATACTCGAAGTCGCTGTCGCGCCCCTCCGCCATGCCGGTCCGGCAGACCTCGATCGCCCGCTCGCGGTCGTCGGGATGGATCAGGTTGACCCAGAACTCGCCGTCGCCGAGCCACCGGTCGATCGGGTAGCCGAGGAGAGTCTCGGCGTACCGGCTCACGAAGGTGAACTCCCAGGTCTCCGCATCGGCTTCCCAGACGATCGCGTCGAGCCCGTGGACGAGGTCGTGGAACCGGCGCTCGGCGGCCCTGGCCTCGGCGTGGAGCCAGGTGTTGCCGAGGGCGACGGCCGCCTGGGCGGCCAGCTGACCGAGGACGCGCTCGTCCTCGGCGTCGAACGGCCGGCGACCCCGTCGGCCCGCCCAGAGCACGCCCGCCACCCGGCCGCCGACCGTGACCGGCACCGCGAGGACGGCGTCGATCCCCTCGAGGCGTATCGGGTCGTCCAGGTCGTGCGAGATCCTCGGGTCGGCCAGGTAGTCGGCGGTGCGGAAGGGACGGCCCTCGACCATCACCAGGCCGCTCACCCCGAGACCCGGGACGAGGACGAGCCGGGTGAAGTCCGGGTGCCGGTGCCCGCGCGCCACCGCGATCGGCGCCTCGTCGGCCATCGACTCGCGGAGGGCGAGGTAGACGAGGTCGGCGCCGACCAGACGCTCGGCGTACTCGAGCACCCGCTGGAGGATCGGCTCGGTCGCCTGGAACGCCGAGGTCTCCGCGGCAAGGGCCGCGAGCGCCTCGGCCGTCTGGCGCCGCCGCTCGCTCTCGGCGAGGAGCCGCGACTGGTCGAGGATCGCGGCGGCGTGGTCCGCGAGCGCCTCGAGCACCTGGACGTCGCCCGCGGTGATCCGCCGCCTCGAACGCCTCGCGCCGGCGAGCACGCCGAGGAGCCGCGTGTCGCGGCGAAGCGGCACCGCGACGAAGGCCCTGAATCCGAGCGCGGCGAAGGTCGCGCGGTTCACTACCCGGTCGTCCCGCGACACATCCTGCATGACGAGCGCCGAGTCCCGGCACGCCGCCTCGCCGACGAGCCCCTCGCCCTGGCGGATTCGCGTGCGCTCGTGCGCCACCCCTTCGAGCGACCCCGACTGCACGCGCAGCACCAGCTCGTCGCCGTCGAGGAGCCAGAGGCTCGCCGCCGCGAGGCCCAGAAGCTGCTCCGCGCCGTCGACGACCGCCTGGCAGACC
>DATCKS010000108.1:0-5268 GCA_036562265.1 Thermodesulfobacteriota bacterium
TTCGGGGCCCCCGCCGATGGACGAGACGATCGTCCGAGAGGGGTGGCCGTTCGTGGCGATCGCGGCCGCGCTGGCGGCGCTCGGCTGGGCCGCGGCCGGCCCGTGGGCCGGCGTGCCCCTCCTCGCCCTGACCGCCTTCACCGTGAATTTCTTCCGCAACCCGCGCCGCGACGTGCCGACCGATCCGGGGGTGGTCGTGGCGCCGGCGGACGGGGTCGTCTGCGAGGTGGCCGAGGAGGCGTCCCCCCGGCTCCTCGACGGGCCGGCGCGGCGGGTGTCGATCTTCATGAACGTCCTCGACGTCCACGTGAACCGCTCGCCGATCGCGGGCGTCGTCCGGGAGGTCGTCTACAACCCGGGCCGGTTCCTCGCGGCGAACGTGCCGAAGGCCTCGCTCGAGAACGAGCAGAACGCGCTGGTCCTCGAGTCGGCGGCCGGCCGGCGCGTGCTCCTCGTCCAGATCGCCGGGCTCGTCGCCCGGCGGATCGTGAACTACGCGCGCCCGGGCGACCGGCTCGCGCGCGGCCAGCGATTCGGGCTGATCCGGTTCGGCTCGCGGGTCGACGTCTACCTGCCCCACGACGCCGAGGTCGCCGTGACGCTCGGCCAGCGGGTGGTGGGGGGCGAGACGATCATCGCCCGCCTGTCGGGAGTCTGAGCCATGCAGAAGGGCATCTACGTCCTCCCGAACCTCTTCACCGCGGCGTCGCTCTTCTCCGGCTTCTTCGCGATCGTGTCGACGTTCGACGGGGAGTACGCGAGGGCCGCGGTGGCGATCCTCGTCTCGGCCATCCTCGACAGCCTCGACGGGAAGATCGCGCGGCTGACGGGTACGACGAGCCGGTTCGGCGTCGAGTTCGACTCGCTGGCCGACGTGATCGCCTTCGGCGTCACGCCCGGCGTCCTGGTGTACGCCTGGGCGCTTCGGCCCTTCGACAAGCTCGGCTGGCTCGCGGCGTTCCTCTACGTGGCCTGCACGGCGCTCAGGCTGGCGCGGTTCAACGTGCAGATCAGCACCGTGGACTCCAAGCGCTTCAACGGGCTGCCGTCGCCGGCCGCCGCGTGCTGCATCGCGACCACGATCCTCCTCTTCGCCCACTTCGAGGTGGACGAGCCGTCGCGGCACGTCCCGCTCCTGGTCATGGTGTTCGCGCTCGCGTTCCTCATGGTGAGCGGCTTCAAGTACAACTCGTTCAAGGACGCGGACCTCTACCGTCGCCAGCCGTTCTACACGCTCGTGCTCTTCGTCCTCTTGCTGGCGATCGTGGCGTACGAGCCGCAGATCATGCTCTTCACCATCTTCATCCTCTACGCGCTCAGCGGGCCGGTCGCCGCGCTCGTCGCGCTCGGTCGACGTCACCAGGGCGAACCGTCCCCGGTGCACGAGACGCGGTAGGGGCCTCGTGACAGCGGAGCCATGACGGGAGGTATCTCGAGATGAGCGAGAAGCTCGTGGCCGTGCTGCCCGGAGACGGCATCGGGCAGGAGGTGACCGAGGAGGCGGTCGCGGTTCTGGAAGTCGCCGCGAAGAAGGCCGGCAAGGCGATCCGCTTCGAGCGGGCGCCGGTCGGCGGCGCCGCCTACGACCTCACCGGCTCGCCGCTGCCGCCCGAGACGCTGGCGCTCGCCCGGCGCGCCGACGCGGTGCTCCTCGGCGCCGTCGGCGGCCCCAAGTGGGAGCCGCTCGACTTCTCGGTCCGCCCGGAGCGGGCCATCCTGGGCCTCCGCAAGGAACTCGGCCTCTACGCGAACCTGCGTCCCGCCAAGGTCTTCCCGGCGCTCGCCGACGCCTCCACGCTCAAGCGCGAGGTGATCGACGGCGTCGACATGATCGTCGTGCGCGAGCTGGTCGGCGGCATCTACTTCGGCCAGCCGCGAGGCATCGAGCAGATGCCCGACGGCACCGAGCGCGGCGTGAACACGGAGGTCTACACGACCCCCGAGATCGAGCGGATCCTCAAGGTCGGCTTCGATCTCGCGCGGTCGCGGCGCAAGCGGCTCTGCTCGGTCGACAAGGCCAACGTCCTCGAGTCCTCCGAGCTCTGGCGGAACACGGCCATCCGGATGAGCCGCGACTACCCGGACGTCCAGCTCACGCACATGTACGTGGACAACGCCGCGATGCAGCTCATCCGCAACCCGAAGGAGTTCGACGTGCTCGTCACGTCCAACATCTTCGGGGACATCCTGTCGGACGAGGCGTCGATGCTGACCGGATCGCTCGGGATGCTCCCCTCGGCGTCGCTCGGCGGCCGGGTCGCCCTCTACGAGCCGATCCACGGCACCGCACCGGACATCGCCGGCCAGGACAAGGCCAACCCGCTGGCCACCATCCTCTCGGCCGCCATGCTGGCCCGGCTGTCGTTCGGCTGGGAGGACGTGGCGTCGAGCATCGAGGGCGCGGTGCAGCGGGTCCTCGACGAGGGCTACCGCACGGCCGACATCTACCGGCCCGTGCCGGGCGTGACGCTCAAGCAGGTCGGCTGCAAGGCGATGGGCCGCGCCGTACGGGAGGCGATCTAGACATGGCACGGGGCTACCACGTCGCCATCGCCGGCGCCACCGGCGCCGTCGGGGGCGTCATGCGCGAGATCCTCGAGGAGCGCAGGTTCCCGATCGCGAGCCTGAGGCTCCTCGCCTCGGAGCGGAGCGCCGGCTCGACGGTGACCTTCAAGGGCGAACCGCTGCGGGTCGAGGTCCTGACGGAGCGCTCGTTCGAGGGGATCGACGTCGCCCTCTTCTCGTGCGGCGGGGAGCGGAGCAAGGCGTTCGCGCCGGCCGCCGTGCGCGCCGGGGCGGTCGTGATCGACAACTCGAGCGCGTTCCGCATGGATCCGCGGGTGCCGCTCGTCGTTCCCGAGATCAACGCCCACGCCCTCGCCGGGCACGAGGGGATCGTGGCGGTGCCCAACTGCACGACGATCGTGATGCTCATGGCGCTCAAGCCGCTCTACGACCTCTCGCGCGTCACCCGGGTCGTCGCGACGTCCTTCCAGGCGGCGTCGGGCGCCGGCGCGAAGGCCATGGCGGAACTCGAGGCGCAGCTCAGGGGCTGGGCCGAGGGGCGCGAGGTGCCGGCGTCGGTGTTCCCGTACCCGCTCGCGTTCAACGTCATCCCGCACATCGACGCGTTCCTCCCGAACGGCTACACGAAGGAGGAGATGAAGCTCGTCAACGAGACGCGCAAGATCCTCGGCGACCCCGAGATCCGTGTTACGGCGACCACGGTCCGGGTGCCGGTGCTGCGAGCGCACGCGGTGAGCGTCAACGCGGAGACCGAGCGGAAGGTCACGCCGGACGAGGCGCGTGCCGCGTTCGCGCGCTTCCCCGGCCTCCTGGTGAACGACGACCCGGCCGAGCTGCGCTACCCGATGCCGCGCGACGTGGCGGGGAAGGACGAGTGCGTGGTCGGCCGCATCCGCGAGGACGAGAGCCACCCGCGGGCGCTCAACTTCTTCGTCGTGGGCGACCAGCTCCGCAAGGGCGCGGCGCTCGACGCGGTGCAGATCGCCGAAGCGCTGGTGGAGAGGGGTCTGTGAGCGCGCGCAAGCCCGTCCTCGCCCTCGTCGGCGCGACGTCGGCGGTGGGGCGCGACCTGATCGAGCGGCTCGCCGAGCGGCGGGTGCCGCTCGAGCGGCTCCGCCTGCTCGTCGCGGAGGTCGACGACCGGCAGCTTCCCGACTCCCCCGAGGGGGTGCCGACGACGCTGGACCTCGTCTCGAAGGACGCCTTCGGCGGCGTCGACTTCGCGGTCTTCTGCGACGACCCCGACATCGCCCGGCGCTACGCGCCGATCGCCGCCGAGGCCGGTGCGATCGCCGTCGACCTGACCGGCGGGACGCTGGACGAGGCCGGGGTCGTGCTCGTGGCGCCCGGCATCACGCCCCCCTCCGCGATCGCGGGCGCGGGGCGGCGCCTGGCGCTGCCGCCGCCGGCGGCCGGCGCCCTGGCCGCGATCCTCGCCCCGCTCCACGCGGCCGCCGGCGTCAAGCGCGTCGTCGTGTCGATCTACGAGGCGGCCGCCACGGCCGGACAGGCGGGGCTCGACGAGCTGTTCGAGCAGGTGCGCGGGCTCCTCGGGCAGCAGGAGGCGCCCGCGAAGACGTTCCCCGAGCAGCTCGCGTTCAACGTGATCCCGCGGACCGGCCCGTTCACCCCCGACGGGGACACCGAGCCGGAAGTCCGGGTCGTCGAGACGCTGCGCCGGCTCCTCGGCGTGCCGGACCTCCGGGTGGCGGTCACGGCGGCGCGGGTGTCGGCGTTCCACGGGACGTCGGCGTCGGTCAACGTCGAGTTCGAGCGGCCGATCACCCCGGCCGAGGCGCGGACGCGTCTTGCCGCCGCGCCCGGCGTCGAGGTGGTCGACGACCCGGCCGAGGGGCGCTACCCGATCGGCCTCGACGCGGCGGGGCAGGACTTCGTCCTCGTCGGCCGGATCCGGGCCGACCACAGCGTCCCGTCGGGGCTCTCGCTCTGGCTCTCGGCCGACGACATCCGCCGCGGCGGCGCCGTCGCCGCCGTCGACGTGATCGAGGCCTTCCAGCAGTCGGCCTGACGCGCGGCGCCCGCCGTGCCGCGGACGCTCAAGCTCACCGTCGAGTACCTGGGGGCCGGCTTCGCCGGCTGGCAGGCGCAGGCGTCGGGACGCCGCACCGTGCAGGGGGTCCTCGCCGAGGCGGTCGCAAGGGTGACCGGCGAGCGCGTTGCGGTCCACGGCGCGGGACGCACGGACGCCGGCGTCCATGCCCTCGGCCAGGTGGCAAGCCTCGTCCTCGAGCGGAGCACCCTCGCGCCCGACGCGCTCCGAGACGCCCTGAACGCCGTCCTCCCCGCCGACGTGTCGGTCCGGGCGGTCGAGGAGGCGCACGCCGGCTTCCATGCCCGCAAGGACGCCGCCGGCAAGCGCTACCGCTACCTGATCCTCGTCTCGCCGGCGAGGTCGCCGTTCTGGGAAGGGCGGGCCTGGCACCGTCGCGGTCCGCTGGACCTCGACGCGATGCGGCGCGCGGCGTCGGGGCTGGTCGGCACGCACGACTTCTCCGCCTTCCGCGCGGCGGCCAGCGAGGCGCGAAGCGCCGTGCGGACCGTTTCGCGGCTCACGATCGACGCCGACCCCGAGGTCGAGCGCCTCGTGCGCGTCGAGATCGAGGGGGACGGCTTCCTCACGCACATGGTGCGGATCATCGTGGGGACGCTCGTCGAGGTCGGACGGGGGAAGATGCCGGCCGAGCGGGTCGCGGAGATCCTGGCCGGTCGGGACCGCCGCGC
>DATCKS010000118.1:0-5682 GCA_036562265.1 Thermodesulfobacteriota bacterium
GCAGGAGACCTGGCTCGCCTTCGTGACGATCCCCTGGCGATCGGTGACCTCCGCCGTGAAATTCCGGGGCGGCACCGGGACCTTGCCGGGCGTCGGACCGCCCACGCCGCCGAGACCGAGGCTTGCGGCGCCGAGGGCCACGACCACGAAGGGACGCCATGGACGAGGACGCGGCACGGGCGACTCCTTTCCCCTGGCTACTTGACCATGATCCCGTACCGGTTGAGCAGGACCCCCGCCACCCGGTCGAGGTTGGCGAGGCTCACCCGGTAGTCGGTGATCGCGGTGATCTCGGCGTTCTGCGCGGTCGCCAGGTCGGTCTGCAGGCGCAGGACCTCGAACGAGGTCGACAGCCCGACGGCGAGCCGCCGCTGCTCGGCGGTGAGCTGCTCCCGGGCCAGCCGCGTCGCCTCGCGGGTCGCCTGGACCCGCTGCGCGTTGGCGTTGACCGCCCGCACGGCCGCGCGCACCTCCTCGATGATCTGCAGCTCGAGCGTCCGCACCTGGAGCTGCGCCTGCCGCAGCGCGAGCTCGGCGCTCGTGAGGCGGCTGCGCGCCACGCGGTTGCCGAGCGGGTAGCTGAAGACGATCCCGGCAGACCACTGGTACTGCTTGTTCGCCTCGCTGACCACGTCGCTGTTCGCCCCCGGCCAGTCGTCGTCGAGGCCGTTCAGCCCCAGCGAACCGACGAGGTTCAGCTCGGGCAGCACCTGGTTCCTCGCGAGCCGCAGGTTCGCCTCCTGGGCCCGGACGGCGATCCGGGCCGCCTCCAGCTCCGGCCGGAACCGGAGGGCGGCCTCGAGGTTCGGCGCGAGCTCGATCTCGACCGGGGTGAATTCGGGCCTGTCGGTCGGAACGATCGTGTAATCGAAGGCGTTCGCCGGGTCAAGCAGGATCTGCCGCTTGAGCCGGTCCTCGGCGTCGCGCAGGTTGGCCTCGGCCACGATGACCCCCTCCTCGCGCGAGGCCACGCCCGCCTCGGCCTGGGTGACCTCGATCGGCGCCATCGTGCCGACCTGAACCTGAACGCGGTTTTGCTGGAGGAGCTGCTGGGCGAGCCTCAGCGACTCGCGCGCCACCTCGAGGGCGTCCTGCGCCTGGACCAGGGCCCAGTAGGTCTGCACCGTGTTGAAGAGGGTGTTCTGCACCGTGCCCCGGAAGGTGGCCAGGGCCGCCTCGCGGTTGCGCTGCGCGATGATGATGCCGGCGCGGTTGACGTCGACGCCGAAGTTGCGCAGGAGCGGCTGCGTGACCTGGAGGAGGACCTCGGCGGAGTACGAGGGGTTGAGCGCCGAGAAGAGGGAGTTGTTCTTCAGCCGGTCCGTGTTGTAGCTCAGCTCGTAGGCGGTGCCGAGCGGCAGGCGCTGAGACAGCGTGACCTGCCCCGCGGCGATGCGCGTGTCGTTGCCGGCCGCGACCGAGCCGGTCGGCGAGCGGTCGCGGCTGTACAGTGCCTGCGCGCCGATCGTCGGGTCGAACGCCCCCTGCTGCTCGCCGATCTCGGCGGCGCGGATCTCCGGGGTGATCGCCTCGACCTGGAGGTCGAGGTTGTTGGCGAAGGTGAGCGCGATCGCCTCGCGCAGCGAGACGCCGACCGTCTTGCCCGGTTCGACCGGTGCGGCCTTCGGCGCCGGCTCGGCGCCCTGTGCGGGGGAGGGGGTCGCGCCGGGCGCGGCGGGACCGGGCTCTGCCGGCTGGGCCTGCGGCGTCCCCTGTCCCTCCGTCGCCTGCGCGCCGACCCGTTCGGGCCGGGCGAGGTGGCCCGCGACGAGGGCCAGGGTGAGGATCAGCGGGGCGACCACGCGGCCGAGCGTCGTCATGGGTTCACGTCTCCTTACGCAACACGCACGATGGACGGATTGATGCACGCGGATCTTCGAGCCGCGGGCCGAGAGGACGGCGGGCGCGCCGGCCGGTTGACCAGCGCCATGCTACGGACGTGGACCGGCAGCGTCAAGTGACCGGCTCCCCGAGGTCAATCGAGCCTCTTGCGGAAGCGCGACGCCGAGAGCCCGATCAGGGCGGCGCCGAAGACGAGGAGCGCGGCGGCCTGGGGCCACAGCTCGGCGACCCCCGCGCCGCGCAGGATCACCCCGCGCAGGACCTCGATGAAGTAGGTTACCGGGATCAGGTAGGAGGTCCAGGCGAGGGCCGGTGGAATGGTCTCGCGCGGGAAGACGTAGCCCGACAGCAGGATCGAGGGGAGGATCACCAGGAACGCGAGCTGGATGGCCTGCGCCTGGTTGTCGGAGACGTTCGAGATGAGGAGGCCGAGGCCGAGCGCGCAGACGAGGAAGATCCACGCCACGACGAGCAAGAGGACGACGCTCCCCGCGATCGGCACGTCGAAGACCCAGCGCATGACGGCGAGGCCCCCGAGCGTCTCGACGAAGCCCAGGACGGCGTAGGGGACGAGCTTGCCGAGCATGAGGGCGAGCGGCCGCACCGGCGTGACCAGGACCTGCTCGAGCGTCCCGCGCTCGCGCTCCCGGACGATGGCGAGGGCGGTGAGCAGGACCGTCGTGTTCTGGAGGATGATGCCGACGAGTCCCGGCACGATGAAGTGGGTGCTCCGGGCGTCGGGGTTGAAGAGGAGCCTGGGGCGGATCTCGAGGAGGGGCGCCTCGGCGCCGGTCGCGGCCAGCGCCCGGCGCAGCGCCTCCGTGAGCCCGAGCGACGTGGAGACGTTGAGGGCCTGGTTGGCGACGGTCGAGTCCGACCCGTCGATCAGCACCTGCACCTGGACCGGCCGGCCGGCGGTGAGCGACGCCGAGAAGTCGGGCGGGATGCGCAGCCCCACGCGCGCCCGGCCGCTCACGAGCGCCTGGGTGAGGGCCGCCTCGCTGTCGACCTCGCCCACGACCCGGAAGTACGACGTGTTCTCGAACATCCGGACGAGATCGCGCGAGGCGCGGCGCTGGTCGAGGTCGTAGACCACGGTCGGCACGTCCTCGACGTTCATGTCCACGGCGTAGCCGAAGAGGAACATCTGCATGAGCGGGATCAGCACCGCGATCCGGAGCGTGGCCGGATCCCGCCTGAGGTGGATGAACTCCTTGTAGAGGACGGCCCGGAGGCCGGCCAGCCACTCCCGCCATCCGGCGCGCGTCGTCATCGCCCCTCCCTTCGCGTGAGCGCCACGAAGACGTCCTCGAGCGACGGGGCGGCCGGCTCGAGCTGGACGGCCGGCGCGCCGAGGTCGAGGACGGCTCGCTCGATCGCCGCGAGCGGCGTCGCCGACTCGGCGACGAGGTGTATGGACGTGCCGAAGAGGGTGGCCTCCGAGACCCCCGGCACCGCCTCCACCGCCAGGAGGGCGCGCGCGGGGAGCGCCGGGTCGGTCACCCCCGGCAGGCGGAGTTCGTAGCGCGTGGCGCCGGCCGGCGTCACCTCGGGGCGCGCCTTCAGCTCGGCCGGCGTCCCGAGGGCGATCAGGCGCGAGAGGTAGATGTAGCCGATCCTGCTGCAGCGCTCCGCCTCGTCCATGTAGTGGGTCGTCACGAAGAGGGTGATCCCCTCGCCGGAGAGCCGGAAGAGGAGGTCCCACAACTCGCGGCGCGCGACCGGGTCGATGCCGGCGGTCGGCTCGTCGAGGAAGACCACGGTCGGCTCGTGGACGAGGGCGCAGGCGAGGGCGAGGCGCTGTTTCCAGCCGCCGGAGAGGGTGCCGGCGGGACGGCCGACGTAGGGCTCGAGACGGCAGAGGTCGATCATGTCGCGGCGGCGCCGGTCGAGGCGGCTGCCGGAGAGGCCGTAGACCTGCCCGTAGAAGGTGAGGTTCTCGAAGACCGTCAGGTCCTCGTAGAGGGAGAAGCGCTGCGACATGTAGCCGATGCGCCGCCGGATCGCCTCGGCCTCGGTGCGCACGTCGAAGCCGGCCACCCACGCGTCGCCCGCCGTCGGGACGAGGAGGCCGCAGAGCATGCGGATGACGGTCGACTTGCCGGAGCCGTTCGGCCCGAGGAAGCCGAAGATCGTCCCGGGGCTCACCTCGAACGAGACGCGGTCGACGGCCGTGACGTTGCCGAAGCGCTTGGTGAGGCCCGAAAGGGCGATCGCCGGCGTCACGGCCGCCGCTCCCGGAAGGTCACCTCCGCCGCCATCCCGGCGCGCAGCGTGCGGCTCACCTCCTCGTCGAGGCGGACCTTGACGGCGAAGACCTGGTAGACGCGGTCCTCCGGGGTCTGGATCGTGCGCGGCGTGAACTCCGCCTGCGAGGCGATCCGGGTGACGACGCCCCCCACGACGCGGCCCGCCGAGGGGACCGACACGGTCACCGGCATGCCGACCGCCACCTCCCCGAGCCTCGGCTCCGGGACGAACACCCGCACCTCGAGCGTCGGCTCGACGAGCGTCGCCACCGGCTCGCCCACCCGGACGAGCTGGCCGGGCCGCATGTCGAACACCTCGAGGATCGTCGGGCCGTCGGCCGGCGCGCGCACCGTCAGCTCGCCGACCGCGACCTCCTCGACCGCGAGCCGGGCGCGGGCGGCCGCCACGTCGGCCCGCGCCCGGGCGATCTCCTCGGGGCGGGTCCCCCGCTCGAGCCTCGCAAGTCGCGCCCGCGCCTCGGCGAGCCGCGCCTCGGCCGCCTCGATCTCCTGAGGCCGGGTGCCCGCCTCCCTGAGCCTGAGCCGCTCGCGCGCGGCGGCCGCCTGCTCGGCCGCCTGCCGCGCGCGGCTCCGCGCGTCGTCCACCTGCTGGCGCGAGACGACCCCCTCCTCGAAGAGCGCCTCGAGCCGCGCGGCGGTCCTGGCCATGTTCTCGGCCTCCGCCGTGGCGGCCTCGGTCGCCGCGCGCGCCTCGGCGATCTCCTCCTCGCGCGACCCGGCCCTGAGGAGGGCGAGTTCCTGCTCGGCGGCCCGCACCGCCGCCCGCGCCTCGGCGATCTCCTCGACCCTGGGGCCGGCCTCCGCCTCGGCCAGGAGCGCCTCGGCGCGGGCGAGCGCCGCGCGCGCCTCGTCGCGCCGCGCGAGGAGGTCCGACGGCTCGAAGGTGAGGATCGGCTGGCCCGGCTCGAGGCGCTGCCCCTCGCGCGCCAGGACCTCGGAGACCCGGCCGGCCACGCGCGAGCCGACCTGGATTTCTCGCGCCTCGAGGACGCCGGAGGCGACGAGCGGCTCGGGGCCGCGGCCGACGCGGCGCGAGAGGAGCCCCGCGGCCGTGACGAGGACGATCAGCGCGAGGGCGGTGAGGAGTCGTCGGCGGGTCATGGACGGAGCCCCTCCCAGAGGACGGCGGTGAACGCCTCGGCAATGGTCGACTCCGACCACGGGTGCGCCGCGCGGCCGCGCAGCGACTCCTGCACGATGGTAAAGCCGAGGACCAGCCCCTGCAGCGTCCGCGCGAGGAGGACCGGGTCCATGCGGCGGACCTCCCCGCGGTCCATGGCCGACTCGAGGAAGCGGCCGACCTCCTCGATCCGCTTGAGGATCACCTCGCGGTAGAGCGTCTCGATCTCGTCGGGAAAGCGGCCCGCCTCGCCGAGGATCAACCGGACCATCGCCTGGTATTCCGGCCGGCTGAAGACGCGCAGCAGCTGGGTGGCGAGGCGGCGGATCAGTTCGCGGCCGGTCGGCGGCCGGCCGGCCGCCAGATCGGCGCGCAGTTCGCCGACGACCTCGTCGGCGTAGGCGCGGACCATCTCGCTGAAGAGCGCCTGCTTGCTCGGATAGTAGAGGT
>DATCKS010000135.1:0-7710 GCA_036562265.1 Thermodesulfobacteriota bacterium
GGGGCGCGACGCCGGCCCGTCCCGCCCGTCTCGCCGCAAGGCGGAGCCGCGCCGTGACGAGCGCTCCCGCCGGGAGGCACGTCCGCAGCGAGAGGCACGCCCGTCCCGAGAGGCACGCCCGTCCCGAGAGGCACGCCCGCCGCGAGACGCACGCCCGCCGCGAGAGGCACGAGCGACGCGAAAGGCACGGCCGCCGCGAAAGCCGCGGCCGTCACGCAAGGCGCGCCCGCCGCGAAAAAAGTAAGCCCACGGGGTCAGGCCTTTCCTTTTTCCACGCGACCGGTGGGATGGGGGGAGGTGCGGCCGAGGACGACGGCGAGCGCCCACGCGAAGCCGAGCGAGGCGGCCGCCAGGGTGAACGGGATCCGGTAGTCGCCCGTGAGGTCGAAGAGGAGCCCGCCGACGAACGGGCCGATGGCGCTGCCGACCCCGTGGAAGAGCGTGATGGCGCCGAAGATCGTCCCGAAGTGGCGGCCCGGGAAGCGCGCGGCCGCCTCCGCCGCGAGGATCGGCCCGCGGGCGCCGAAACCCAGGCCGAACACGATCGCGTACAGCGTGAGGATGAACCCGCTGCCGGTCTCGCCGGCCAGGACGAGCAGGCCGATGCCGGCGATGGAGCAGGCGAAGGAGACGCCGAGCGCCACCCCCCGGCCGACGTAGTCGGACCCCACGCCGAAGACGAGCCTCCCCACGCCGCTCATGAAGCCCACGAGGCCGAAGGCGCTCGCGGCGCCGAGCCGGTCGAACCCCGCGTCCACGGCGTACACGACCTGGTGGGCGCCGATCATGAAGACGCCGAACGAGATCGAGAAGAACTCCGCGGCGAAGCCCCAGAAGTCGCGGGTCCGGAGCGCCGCGCGGAGCCCCGTCCCCTCCGCGACGGCCCCGGTACGCGCCGTCGACGGCCCCGGCGCCGCGTCGTCCCGTTCGTCCGGCCGAGGCGGGCGCTGCACGACCCAGTTGGCCGGCACCGCGACGCCGAGGACGAACAGGCCGAGCACCAGGAACGCCGCACGCCACCCGACGCGCAGGATCAGCCACTGGGCGAACGGCACCAGGGCGATCGTCCCGACGCCCATACCCGCGTAGGCGATGGCGTTGACCGTGGCGAGCCGGCGGCTGAACCAGCGCGCGAGGATCGGCGCCATGCCGACCCACGTGAGCGCCGCCGCGCCGAAGCCGACCATGACGCCGTAGGTGAGGTAGAGCTGCCACGGATGCGTGATGCCGGCGGAGAGGAGGAGCCCCGCGCCGAGGAGCGACGCGCCCCCCACGGTCTGCGCGCGCGCGCCGAGCCGGTCGTGGAGGACGCCGATCGGCAAGGACCCGAGCCCCTGCGACAGCATCAGGACCGAGTAGATGCCGACGGTGCCGGTGCGACCCCCCTCGAACTCCTCGATCAGCGCGCCGTAGAAGACCGAGAAGCCGAGCGTGATCCCGGTCGCGAGCGCCATGTTGGTGAAGGCGAGGACGAGGATGTAGGTCGCGTGTCGGGAGAACACGGGGGGAGTATACTGCTCGGCCGCGACGCCACCCTCCGGGGCGGAGCAGCCTCTCGCCAGGCGCGAGCGCCGACGACCGGCACCCTGGCGCGTGACACGGACGAGCCCTCGGGACGCTCCGCTATACTGCCCCCATGCGAATCGGCATCGTCGGCTTGCCGCGCGCCGGCAAGACCACCATCTTCAACGCGCTCACCGGCGCCCAGGCGGCGACCGGCTCGTTCGGCGCCGGCGGCAAGAAGGCCAACCTCGGCGTCATCAAAGTCCCCGACCCCAGGCTCGACCGCCTCGCGGAGATCTTCAAGCCGAAGAAGGTCACGCCGGCCGAGATCACCTTCGCCGACATCCCCGGGGCGCCGGAAGGCGCGGAGATCGGCAGGGAGGCGGCCACCATCGACCTCATCAAGGGCTGCGACGCGCTCGCCGTCGTGGTCCGCGCCTTCCCGGGCGAGGAGGTGCCGCACCCGAAGGGCTCCGTGGACCCGGCGCGCGACCTCGTCGCCATCGAGAGCGAGCTTGCGCTCCTCGACCTCATCGTGGCCGAGCGGCGGGTCGAGCGGATGGCCAAGGAGCGCAAGGCGAGCGCCGTCGAGCAGGCGGCGGTGACGAAGGCGAAGGCGTGGCTCGAGCAGGAGAAGCCGCTTCGCACGCTCGACCTCTCCCCCGACGAGCGCAAGGCGATCGCCGGCTTCAGGTTCCTCACCGAGAAGCCGGTGCTCGTGGTGGTGAACCTCCCGGAGACGGGCGAGCCGGGGCTCGCGGCGGCCGAGGCGGAGGCCCGTGCGAGAGGGCTGCCGGTCATCGCGCTTCGGGGGCAGATCGAGATGGAGGTCGCCTCGCTGCCGGCCGAGGAGCAGGCGGCCTTCCTCGCCAGCTTCGGCCTCACCGAGTCGGCGCGCGACGCCTTCATCCGCGCCGCCTACTCGCTCGCGCAGCTCGTGAGCTTCCTCACCGCCGGCGAGGACGAGGTGCGTGCCTGGCCGATCCGCCGCGGCACGAACGCCCAGCAGGCGGGGGGCAAGATCCACTCGGACATCGAGCGGGGCTTCATCCGCGCCGAGGTCGTCGCCTACGACGACTTCATGGCGCTGCCGCAGAAGACGATGGCGAAGGCGCGCGAGGCGGGCAAGCTCCGGCTCGAGGGGAAGGACTACATCGTCCAGGACGGGGACATCGTCAACTTCCGCTTCGCCGTCTGAGCCGCAAGGCGTTCGCGCCGCGGGACGCCGTCCCGCCAGAGGCCGGAACCGCTCGGAGGACGACCGCCGGAAGCCCGCGCACACCTCCCCGCCAAGCTGTACAGGCGAAAGGTCCCTACCGGTAACCACGCGGAAGGACGGGGATCTCCAGGCAGAACCAGCGCTTGCTCACGGCAAGCCGCGGGTGCCTCCGCTATCATGGGCCGACTGCGAAACGACGTTAGATCGCGGGGGCGGGCGGATGCACTTCGGCGTCTTCACGGTCCTCGACCACTATCTCGACCTCCCACGCAGCGTCGATCAGCTCTACGACGAGGTGATCGAGCAGGCCGTTGCGGCCGAGGAGCTGGGCTTCGGCTCCTTCTGGGTGGCCGAGCACCACTTCCACGAGTACGGCGCCTGCCCGAATCCCGCGGTGCTCCTCGCGGCCATCGCCGCCCGGACCCGCCGCATCCGCCTCGGCGTGGCGGTGAGCGTCCTGCCCTTCCACCACCCGCTCGAGGTCGCCGAGGCGTACGCGATGGTCGACCGCCTGTCGGGCGGCCGGCTCGACCTCGGCGTCGGCAGCGGCTACCTCGCACACGAGTTCTCCGGCTACGGCATCGACCCGGCGGAGAAGCGCGACCGCTTCGACGAGGCGCTCCCTCTCGTGCTCCGCGCGATGGGGGGCGAGCGGATCCACCACGCGGGGCGCTTCTACCGGGTGGACGGCGTGCAGCTCAACGTCGCGGCGATGCAGCAGCCGCATCCGCCTTACTGGGTCGCGCTCCTCAGGCGGGAGGCGGTGGCGCACGTCGGCCGGCAGGGACGGCCGATCATGATGGTCCCCTACGCGTCGGTCGACCGCCTCGAGGAGATGGAGGGCGTGCTCGGCGACTACCGCCGCGCCCTTCGCGACGGCGGTCACGACGCCGAGGCGGCCGACGTCCCGCTGGCGTTCCACGTCCACGTCGGCGACGACGCGGCATCGGTCAGGGCCGCGGCCGAGGCGGCGATGACCCGCTACGTCCGCACCCGCCTCTACGCGAAGCGCGCCGAGTACGACTCGCTCGTCGAGCGGCGCATGGTCCTGTTCGGCGATCCGGACCGGGTGAGCGCGCAGATCGCCGACCTCGAGCGCTGGGGGATGACCCGGCTCCTCGCCATGCTGAACTTCGGCGGCCTCGGCCACCGCACGACGCTCCGCGTCATGGAGCGCCTGGCCCGCGAGGTCGCTCCTCGCTTCCAGTCGTCCTTCGCCCGCCAGCCGCTCGCGGCGGCGGGCCTCTCGTCGGGCCGGCCGGCGTGAGCCGGTGGGGCCGAGCCGGCCGAGAGCCGTTGGAGGAAGCAGGTATGACGATGCGGACACGACGCGAATGGCTCGGCTCCGCCGCGGCGGCCGCGGCCCTGGCCGCCCTCCCGAGGCGCGCGCGGGCGCAGGGCGGCCCGTACCGGATCGGCGCCGTGCTCGAGCTGTCGGGGCCGGCCTCCATCTGGGGACGGCCGCAGCGCGAGAGCATCCAGATGGTGGTCGACGACGTCAACGCGAAGGGGGGTATCGGCGGCCGAAAGGTCGAGCTGATCGTCTACGACAACGAGTCGAAGGAGACCAACTCGCTCGTCCTCGCCAAGCGGCTCGTGGAGCAGGACGGCGTCCTCGGCATCATCGGCGCCGGCACGACGCCGACGACGATGCCGATGATCCCCTACGTCACGCAGGCGAAGGTCCCGCTCGTCTCCATGGGCTCCGCCGACGTGATCATCACGCCGCCCGCCGAGCGCCGCTGGATCTTCAAGACGCCGAACAACACGAGCGACGTCGTGACGAAGATGCTCGAGTACCTCAAGGCGAAGCGCCTCACACCGGTCGCGTTCCTCTCCGTCAACAACGCCTACGGCGACAGCGGGCGGCGGGAGTTCGAGAAGGCGGCCGGGAAGGCCGGCATCGAGGTGACGGTGTGGGAGCGCTTCGGCGCGACCGACAAGGACATGAAGCCGCAGCTCACCAGGGCGAGGGCGTCGGGGGCGAAGGCGATCGTCGTGTGGGCCATTCCGCCCGCGGCGCCGCTCGTCGCCAAGAGCGCGGCGGAGCTGGGGCTCCCGCGCGAGGTGCAGATGGTGCACGACCACGGCGCCGGCAGCTCGCCCGCGTTCATCGACCTGGCCGGCGGCGCCGCCGAGGGGACGGTGCTCGTCACGGCGAAGCTCCCCGTCGCCGAACAGCTCCCCGACGCCGACCCGCAGAAGCCGGTGCTGCTCGCCTACGCGAAGGCCTATCGGGAGCGTACCGGCCAGCCGCCCTCGGCCATCGGCGGCATGGCGTACGACGCGATGCTCCTCTACGCGAACGCGCTCGAGACGGCGGGGGCCGACCGCGAGAAGCTGCGCGACGCCCTCGAGGCGACCAGAGGCCTCGTCGGCGTCACCGGGGTCTTCTCGATGAGCCCCGAGGACCACAACGGGCTCACCGTGGAACACCTCGAGCTGGCCCGCGTCGAGGGGGGCAAGCAGGTGCGCCTGACGCTGTGATGGCGGCCGCCGACCTGCTGCAGTTCGTCCTGTCGGGGCTGTCGGTCGGCGGCATCTACGCGCTGGTCGCGGTCGGCTTCGTGACGATCCACGCGGTGACCGGCGTCATCAACTTCGCGCAGGGCGAGCTGGCGATGTCGGGTGCGCTGGCGGCCGCGGTGCTGGCCGCGGCCGGCCTGCCGTTGCCGTTCGCCGTGGCGGCGGCCGTCGTGGTCGGTGCGGCGGTCGGCCTCGTCGTCGACCGCGCCACGGTCTGGCCCGCCCTCAGGCGGCGGCGGATGGGGGCCGTCGCGGACGTGGTGCTGATCCTCCTGACGATCGGCGCCTCGATCGCGCTGCGCGGCCTGGCGCTCGCGATCTTCGGCAGCGAGCCCTACGCCCTCGGCCCCTTCACGCCGGGAGCGCCGATCGTCCTCGCCGGCGCGGTCGTCCCCCGGCAGACCCTCTGGGTGCTCGGGCTGTCGGCCGCGACCATGGCGGCGCTGGCGCTCTTCTTCGGGCGGACGCAGGTGGGGGCGGCGCTGCGCGCCTGCGCGATGAACCGCGACGCCGCCAAGCTCGCCGGCATCTCGCCCGCCCGCATGTCGGCGCTCGCCTTCGGCCTGGCGGGCGCCGTGGCCGGTCTCGCGGGCGCGGCCATCGCCCCGATCTCGTTCGCGACCTACGACATGGGGCTCATGCTCGGCCTCAAGGGCTTCGTCTCGGCCGTGGTCGGCGGCCTCGCGAGCCCGCCGGGGGCCGTCGTGGGGGCGCTCGCCCTCGGCGTCCTCGAGTCGCTCGCGGCCGGGCTCGTCTCCTCCGGCTACAAGGACGCGATCGCCTTCCTCGTCCTCATCGCCGTCCTTCTCGTACGGCCCGAGGGGTTCTTCCCCGGCGGCCGGCTGCGGCGCGTGTGACGACGGCCGTCGCCCGCGCGGCGCTCCCCTCGATCATCCTGGCGTGCGCCGTGGCGCCGCTCCCCTTCGTCCTGGGCGGCTACGCGCTCTCGCTCCTCATCGTGATCGGCCTCCACGCCATCGCCGTCCTCGGCCTCTCGATCCTGATGGGGCAGGTGGGACAGGTCTCGCTCGCCCAGGGGGCGTTCTACGGGCTCGGCGCCTACGGCTCCGCGATCCTCGCGCTGCACGGGGGGCTCACGCCGCTCGTCTCGATGCCGGCCGCCGTCGCGCTCGCCGCCGTCGTCGCGCTCGCCCTCGGCCTGCCCGCCGTGCGCCTGGGCGGCCACCACCTCGCCCTCGCGACGCTCGGCTTCGGCATCATCGTGTTCCTCGTCTTCAACGAGGAGGGCGACTGGACCGGCGGCCCCTCGGGGACGCTCGGGATCCCGCCGGTCGCGATCCTCGACGCCACGCTCGCGACCGACCGGGCGTACGCGTACCTGGTCTGGGCGGTCCTCCTCACGGCGCTCGCGGCTGCGCGCGCCCTCCTCGCCTCGCCGGTCGGACGGGCCTTTCGCGCCGTCGCCGCCTCCGAGGTGGCGGCGGCCGCGATGGGGATCGACGTGGCGCGCACGAAGCTCGTGGCGTTCGTTCTGGCCGGCGCCCTCGGCGCGGCGGCCGGCGCGCTCTACGCCCACTGGCTTACCTTCGTGAGCCCGACCGCCTTCGGGTTCGAGACCTCGATCGAGTTCCTCGTCATGGCGGTCCTGGGGGGGCTCGGGAGCCTCTACGGCGCGCTCCTCGGTGCGGCGGCCGTGACGCTCCTCGTCGAGGGGCTGCGCAGCGTCGTCCACGCCGTCGCGCCGGGCGCCACCGGGTGGGTCGAGATCGTGGCGTTCGGGCTGATCCTGATCGTCGTGCTGCTCGCCGTCCCGGAGGGGCTCGCGGGGGGCGTCGCGCGCCTCGTCAAGGCGGTCCGCCGTGGCTGACGGCCTCGTGGTCGAGGGGCTCACCCGTCGCTACGGCGGGCTCACGGCCCTGCGCGAGGTGTCGTTCGAGGCGGCGGCCGGCCGGATCACCGCCCTCATCGGGCCCAACGGCGCCGGCAAGACGACCGCCTTCAACTGCATCACGGGGCTCGACCGGCCGGACGCGGGCCGCATCCGTCTCGCCGGCGTCCAGCTCGACGGCCGCCCGCCCCACGCGATCGCGGCGCTCGGCGTCGCGCGCACCTTCCAGACGCTCCAGGTCTTCACGACGCTGTCGGTGCTCGACAACGTCGTCGTCGCCGCGGAGCGGGCCGGGCGGCGGCGCGCCGCCGGGGCGGGCGGCGCCGAGGCGACGGCGCGCCGGTGCCTCGAGGCGGTGGGCCTCGAGGCGCTCGCCGGCCGCCCGGCGCGGGCGCTCGCCTTCGGCGAGCAGCGGCGGCTCGAGGTCGCGCGCGCCCTCGCGCTCTCGCCGCGCCTCCTGCTCCTCGACGAGCCGGCCTCGGGGCTCGCGCGGGAGGAGGTGGCGGCACTCGCGGCGCTGCTCGGCCGCCTGCGGGCCGAGGGGCTCACGGTCCTGCTCGTCGAGCACGACGTGGCCACGGTCATGGCCGTGGCCGACCACGTCGTCGTGCTC
>DATCKS010000145.1:0-4480 GCA_036562265.1 Thermodesulfobacteriota bacterium
GGTCAGGGCCGACCGGCCCACGCGCGACTCCAAGTGCCCGTCGCCCGGACCGGGAGGCAGGAGCCGCTCGCTGTGTGGCCGTGCGGCCCGAAGCTTGCATGTTTCACGGGCGCGCGAACGTGTCGGAGGGGGATCATGCGCGCCGGGGAGGGACGGGGAATCGAGAGCGTCGTCATGTCGGCCCGGCAGCGGGCCGCCGCCCTCCTCGAGTCGGTCGCGAGCGGCCGGCTGAGCCCCGAGCAGGCATTGAGTCTCTGGCCCGACGGCCGCGGCGACGACCCGGACGTGGAGACGGCCCGCGGGACCCTCCGGCGCCGGCCGGAGGCGCCGGTCCTCGTGGCGGCCGCCCGCGCGCTGCGCGCCGAGCGGCCCCGTCCGACGCCCCGGCCCCACCCCGCGCCCGGCCGCCGCGGCGGCTCCCCCTTCCCGCCGCTGGCGAGACTCGCCCTGGTCGCCACCGGCATCGCCCTCCTCGTCGCCTCCGCCTTCTGGTTCGTCGGCGCGCGCTAGGAGGCATTGGGCCGGAAGGCCAGCGCCTCCAACGTTCTGCTCGCGACCGGCCTCTGGTACAGTAGGACCCCCGGGAGCCCGTCGGTGCGGCGGGACGGGTCCGCGGATGGACCCGATCGATCGACGGCTCCCGGCCTTGCTGCAGAGAGACAGCCGACTCTCGTACGGGGACCTCGCGCCCGCGTCGGCCGAGGTCGCGTTCCAGGCGCGGGTTGCGCAAGACGCCCGAGATCCGGGAGTGCCATCACGTGACGGGCGACCACTCCTCCCTCCTCGAGGTCCGTGTCCGGGACACGGCCCACCTCGAGGCGCTGCTCGCCGACACGCCGACGTTGCCGCCGGGGGGCGTCCCGAGGCAGACCGTCGTGGTGCTCTCGGCTCCCGAGGAGACGGCTGAGACCCCGGCCGGCCGCGGCGAGGCCGCTGCGGCGGGCGCGCCGCGATGATGGTCGACCTCGGGTACCTGCTGCGCGGTCTCGTCATCGGCTTCGCCATCGCGGCGCCCGTGGGCCCGATCGGGCTCCTCTGCATTCAGCGAACGCTCGCCCAGGGCCGTCTGATCGGCCTCGCAACCGGGCTCGGCGCGGCGGCGGCCGACGCCCTCTACGGGTTCGTCGCCGCGTTCGGGCTCACCGCCGTCATGGACCTCCTGCTCGCCCGGCAGGGCTGGCTGCGCCTCGCCGGCGCCGTGTTCCTGGCCTATCTCGGGGTGCGGATGATGCTCACCGAGCCGCCCACGCTGGCGTCCGTGCCGGTGAGCCGGCGGGGGCTTGCCAGCGCGTGGGCGTCGACCTTCCTGCTCACGCTGGCGAACCCGCTCACGATCCTGGCGTTCGTCGGGATCTTCGCCGCGATCGGCCTCGCGGATGCCGAGGTGACCTACGCCGAGTCCGGAGTGCTCGTCGTCGGGGTCTTCGCCGGCTCGGCGCTCTGGTGGCTCACGCTCAGCGGCGCCGTGAGCCTGCTCCACGGCAAGCTCGACCGTCGCTGGCTCGTGGGGGTGAACCGCGTCTCGGGGCTCGTGATCCTCGGCTTCGCGGCGATCGTCCTCGCCCGGACCCTGTAGGGCTCGCGGGACGGCACGCGCAGGGGCCCGGCCCCCTAGTGATTCACCTCGCGCTCCTGCCAGGCGGGCTCACCGGCCCGGCGCCAGCGGAGGATCGTGCGCGAGCCGTCGGCCGCCGGCACCGCCTGCACCTCGACCTTGGCGTGGCAGTTGGGGCAGGGGATGGTCTGGGGCGAGAGCGGGCGTGCCTTGAGGAGGATCGGCATGGCGCAGGCCGGACACGCGATGGCGTCGAGTCGCACGAACGGGATGGACACGCCGCGATCCTACCAGGCTCACAGGATCTTTTCCATGATGACCGTGTCGACCCAGCGGCCGTCGACGAGCCCCTGCTCCTTGAAGATGCCGACCTCGCGGAAGCCGAACCGGGCGTAGAGCGCCCGGCCGGCGGTGTTGTGGGCCATGGCCGTCAGGACCACCTTGTGGTACCCGAGCGCCCGGGCGCGCTCGAGGAGCGCCTCGAGGAGCTGCGAGCCGACCCCCCGCGCCCGTGCGGCCCGTTCCACGTAGACGGAGAGTTCGGCGACGAGGCGGTACCCTGGACGGGGATTGAAGACGTTCAGGGAGGCCCAGCCGGCCATGGCTCCGGTCTCGGGGTCCACGGCCACGAGGATGGGGTGGCGGGCGTCGTGGGCCTCGAACCAGGCGCGCCCCTCGGCGACGGTGTACGGCTCGGTGTCGAGCGTCGCGTAGCGATCCTCGATCCCCTGGTTCCGTATGGCGATGATCCCGGGCACGTCGTCCTCGGTGGCGTCCCGGATGACGAGGGTCGGCCGATCCATGGCGCGAGCAGGATAGCGCGCCGATGAAGGAGGCGACTGCATGGCTGCGACACGTGAGCGGATGCTGATCGGCGGCGAGTGGGTGGAGGCGGAGTCGCGCGAGACGTTCGAGTCGCGCGACCCGGCGACCGGCGAGGTCGTGGCGGTGGTCCCGCGGGGTCGGGCGGCCGACGTGGAGCGCGCCGTCGCGGCAGCCCGCCGCGCCTTCGAGGGGCGCGCGTGGCGCGAGACGACGCCGGCCGAGCGCGGCCGCATCCTCTCGCGCATCGCCGCCGGCATACGGTCGCGGGCGGACGAACTGGCCCGGCTCGAGACGCTCGACACCGGCAAGCCGCTTCGCCAGGCCAGGACCGACGTGGAGGTCGCCGCCCGGTACTTCGAGTTCTACGCGGGCGCGGCCGACAAGATCCTCGGCCAGGTCATCCCGCTCGGCGAGGGCTTCCTCGACTACACGCTGCGCGAGCCGTGGGGCGTCTGCGCGCAGATCATCCCCTGGAACTACCCCATCCAGATCGGCGCCCGCGGCATCGCCCCCGCGCTGGCCGCCGGCAACACCGTCGTCACCAAGCCGGCCGAGGAGACGCCGCTCACGGCGCTCCGTCTCGGCGCGATCGCCCTCGAGGCGGGGCTGCCGCCCGGCGTCCTGAACGTCGTCACCGGCTTCGGGGAGGAGGCGGGCGCCCCCCTGGCGTCGCACCCCGACGTGGACCACGTCGCCTTCACCGGCTCGGTCGAGGTCGGATCGCTCGTCATGCAGGCGGCCGCCCGGAACATCAAGCCGGTGACGCTCGAGCTGGGCGGCAAGTCGCCGAACATCGTCTTCGCCGACGCCGACCCGCAGGCGGCCGTCCCCGTGATCGTCAACTCCATCATCCAGAACGCGGGGCAGACCTGCTCGGCCGGCTCGCGGCTCCTCGTCGAGCGCGCGATCCGCGACGAGTGGGTCGAGCGCGTGGCGGCGCGGATGCGCGACGTGCGGATCGGCCCGGGGCTCGAGGATCCCGACCTCGGGCCGGTCATCTCCGAGGGGCAGCTCGGCCGGGTGATGGGCTACCTGGACGTGGCGCGCAAGGAAGGGGCCGAGATCGTGACGGGCGGGGGCCGGCCCTCGGATCCCCGGCTCGCCACGGGGCACTTCGTGCAGCCGACCCTCGTCGACCGGGTGAAGCCGGACATGCGGATCGCCCGCGAGGAGGTCTTCGGGCCGGTCCTCGCGGTGCTCCCGTTCGACGACGTCGAGGAGGCCGCCGCCGTCGCCAACTCGACGGAGTACGGCCTCGTCGCCGCCATCTGGACGCGCGACGTGAGCAAGGCGCACCGCCTCGCCCACCGGCTCAAGGTGGGGCAGGTCTACGTCAACACCTACGGCGCCGGCGGCGGCGTGGAGCTGCCCTTCGGCGGCTACAAGAAGAGCGGCTTCGGCCGCGAGAAGGGGCTCGAGGCGCTCCTCACGTTCACCCAGGTGAAGAACGTCTGCGTCAAGCTCTGACCGGGGTCAGGCCTTTCCATTTTCCATGGGGTCAGGCCTTTCCATTTTCCAGTCGGGAGAACGGAGAGGCCTGACCTCATCGACGCGGGGCGGGCGTCCCGGCTCTCGAATCGGCACCGCGCGCCGAGGAGGCGTGCATGACCGATCGCAGGCGTGAGATCCGCGAGGAGATCGACGCCCGGCGTGCCGGAGGATCTGGTGCGAAAGGGGGGTGCGGTTAGTCTCGGCGTGCCGCCCGGTCGATCGAGAGGGCGCGGCCTCCGGTGAGGGTGAGCGACACCGCCGCGGCGAAGAGCATCAGCGCGAACTCCATGCCGCCGGGCAGGAAGAAGCTGCCCCAGTGGACGCGCAGGATGGCGACCGCCATGTCCACGGCGAGGGCCAGCGCCGCGTATCGGGTGAAGAGGCCCACGAAGACCAGGACGCCCCCGACGAACTCCACGAGCGCGAGGGCCAGGGCCCAGAGATAGGGAGGCTGGAAGCCCATCGAGGCGAGCATCCCGGTGACGCCCTGGAGGCCAGGCCCGCCCCAGATGCCGAAGAGCTTCTGCGCCCCGTGGCCGATGAAGACCGCCCCCAGCGCGAGCCGGACCACGAAGGGGCCGAAGTCCCCCCACCCCCGCAGTATGGGCC
>DATCKS010000166.1:0-1691 GCA_036562265.1 Thermodesulfobacteriota bacterium
GCGGAACACGTAGCCGTGCTCGGTGCGCTCGTTGAGGATGCGCACCAGGTCGCGCGTGAGGCGCACGAGGAACGTCTGCACCTCGAGGCCGGCGCGCAGGCGTACGCGGGCCGGGTCGTAGAAGACGATGAGATCTATGTCGGAGGAGTAGTTGAGCTCGAAGGCGCCGTGCTTGCCCATCGCCAGCACGATGTAGCCCTCGGCCTGCGGCGTGAGGCAGTCGCCCTTCGCGTGCGCCTGGCGGAAGAGGAAGCGGACGGCCGCCGCGACCGCGGCGTCGGCGGCTTCCGACAGGCGGCGCGTGGCGGTCATGACCGGCCACACGCCGGCAATGTCGCTCAGCGCGACGAGGAGCGCCACCTCCGACTTGAAGCGGCGCAGCACCTGCATCACGTCGGGGGGCGACTGCGCCGCGTCCGCGGCGGCGGCCGCCTCCTGGATGAGCGCGGCGAAGCGTTGCTCGGGGACGCTCGCGAGCGCCGCCTGCAGGCTTGCGGGATCGCGCTCGATGAGGCTGGTGAGATAGGGCGAGGCGGCGAAGATGCCGGACAGCAGCCCGCCAACCTCGGGCGTGGCGATGAGCGCCCCGAGCCGCTCCAGGCCAGGCTCGCCGCGGCAGCGATCGGCCAGCCGCCCGAGCTCGGCGGCCGCACGCGCGTCGTCCTGGAGCGCGGGCCGGTCCCGGATGCGCTGGTGCAGCGGTCGCAAATCGTCCTGGACGTCGTCCGGTGGCATCGCGCTCGGTCGGTTGGTCGGCGGCCGGTAGAGGCATTGGGCCAAAAGCCCCGGCCGTCAAGTGCTCTCCCGATGGCCCATGCGGCGCCCGAGCGTCGGATGCACGCACGGCGCCTGGTCCGCCGGAGACGGGAGCGGGAGCAACTTTTCCCTATTTTTCGGCGTGCGGCGCAGGACGCCGCATGGGAATGGACAGAACCACCCGCAGTCCCGGGTCGTTGTCCTCGAGGCGCACCGAGCCGCCGTGCATGCGCGCGACGGCGGCGACCAGGCTGAGGCCGAGGCCGGCGCCCGGGCGCGAGCGGCTCTTCTCCAGGCGGACGAAGCGTTGCAGGGCGCGTTCGCGGTCCTCCGGGGCGATGCCGGGCCCCCGGTCTCCCACTCTGATTTCGACGGTGTCGCCGATGCGCGCGAGAGCGATGCTGATCTGCCGGGGCGGGCCGGGCGGCGGCGTGGGGGCGGCACCGGCCGGGGCGGGTATGCCGGCCGACGAATACTTGACGGCATTGTCCACCAGATTGGCGACCGCCTGGCTGATGAGCTCACGGTTGACGACGGCGCACAGGCTCGAGGGAGCCGACACGGCAAGCTCGAGGCCGGCCTCCTCGGCGGCGGGCTCGTAGAGCTCGGCGATGTCGCCGACGACGGCCGTGAGATCGGCCGGTGCCATGCTCTCAGCGGCGGCGCCGGCCTCCAGGCGCGCGATCAGGAGGAGCGCGTTGAAGGTCTTGATCAGGTCGTCGGCCTCCTCGATGGTCTTGGCGAGGCCCTCGCGGTAGGTGGCGGCGTCGGACCCGCGCAAGGCCGCCTCGGCGCGGTTGCGCAGGCGGTTGAGCGGCGTCTTCAGGTCATGCGCGATGTTGTCGGAGACCTCGCGCAGCGCGGCGAGAAGCTCCTCGATGCGTGCCAGCATCGCATTGAGGCTTTCGGCGAGACGGTCGAGCTCGTCGCCCGAG
>DATCKS010000167.1:0-9290 GCA_036562265.1 Thermodesulfobacteriota bacterium
CGCCCGCCGGACGAACGGCTCGTCGAAGTGCGTGCGAAGCCCCGAGACGCTGATCGCCCCCACGAGCGCACCCGCCGCGTCGAAGACCGGCGCGGCGACGGCCGCCGCGTCCGGATCGCGCTCGCCGTACGACGTGTACACCCCCTTGCGCCGGATCTCGTCGTAGCGGGCGCCCTCGGCCCCGCCGAACGCGAGGAGGATCCGGCCGCTCGCCCCCTGGTCGATGGGGAGCGAGGTCCCCTCCTCGACGTGGTGGCGCGTGGGGCTCGGGGAGTTGTTCCGGAAGAGGCAGATGCGCCGGTCGCCGTCGCGCACGTAGAAGGCCGCCGTCTGCCCGAGGTCGGCGACGAGCCTCGCCAGCACCGGCCGCACGACGTCGGCCAGGTCGAAGGACCGCTGGTACAGCGTGCCGAGCCGCCAGAGGGTGGGGCCGAGCCTGAAGTACCCCTCGCTGTCGCGCCGCAGGTACCCGAAGCGCTCGAGCGACGCCGCGAGCCGCAGGATCGTGCTCTTGTAGAGCCCGGTCCGCTCCGCGAGCTGGGCGAGCGAGAGGCGGGCGTCGCCTTCGGCGAACGCCTCGAGAACGGACAGCGCGCGCTCGACCGCCTCGACGCCCGGCCGCTCCTCAGGCATGGGAGAAGAGCCGGCGGCCCGCCACCGGGAGGTCGGCCCGGTAGACCGTCCCCGTCTCCGACTCCGTGATGAAGAGGGTCCGGTACTCCGGCCCGCCGAAGGCGACGTTCGTCGTCGTGAGCCCCTCGGGCACGACGACCCGGTAGGTCGGGTGGCCGAGGCGGTCGAAGACCCAGACGCAGCCGTTGCCGGCGTGGGCCACGCAGAGCCCGCCGTCCTCCGTGAGGGCGAGGCCGTCCGGCCCCGAGAGCCCGCCCGAGAGCTGCACGAAGAGGCCGACCTTCGCCGTGGAGCCGTCCGGCAGGAGCGGCAGCCGCCAGACGGCGTTGGCCCGGGTGACCGAGACGAAGACGGCCGTCTCGTCGTGGCTCAGCACGATGCCGTTCGGGCTCGGGACGGTGTCGATCAGGCAGTCGAGACGGCCGGCCGACGAGAGGCGGAAGACCCGTCCCGTGGGATCCTGGAGTCCGGTCAGGCCCTGGTCGGTGAAGTAGAGATCCCCGTTCGACGCGAAGACGAGGTCGTTCGGCCCCTTGAAGCGCTCCACGCGCCAGCGCTCCACGAGCGGCGTGAGCGCCCCCCGAACGGGGTCGAGACAGAGGATCCCCTGCTTGTAGTCGGCGACGAGGATCCGGCCGTCACGATGGACGGCGATGCCGTTCGGCTCGCCGTCGTACTCGGCGACGAGGTCGAACTCCCCCTCCGGCGAGACGCGGAAGATCCGCCCCCAGGGGATGTCGGTGAGGTAGAGGCGGCCTGCACGGTCGAAGGCCGGCCCCTCGATGAACGAGTGCAGTTCCGCACCCGACTTGTTGGCGTCGGCCCAGGCGCACCGGCGCCCGCGGACGCGGAACCGCTCCGGGAGGCGCGCGAACGGCTCGGCTTCGATGATGCGCGGCGGCGGGTAGAGGCTCATGGAGTCGTCATCCGATCGAGACCGCTCATCGCGGTGAGGCTCCGGCCCCCGACGTACCAGCGCCGGCCCAGGATCGCCGCTCCGGCGACCGTGCCGATCGTCGTCGTGAGGGCACCAGGCACGAAGACTAGCGCCGACGCGGCGGCAAGCAAGCCTCGCTCGAGCCGGGTCAGCCGGCCCCGGAAGTACCCGGTCTGGACGACCGCCAGCATGATCACGGCGGCGGCGAGCGCGGCGAGGCCGAGAACCGCCCTCGCAAGGTGCGGGCCCGAGAGGTCCTGGAGGAGGAGGTCCGGCTGGTAGACCCACAGGAACGGAAAGAGGAACGCCACGAGGCACAGGCGCACGGCGATCAGGGCGATCCGCATCACCGGCTCCTGCGCGATGGCCGCGGCGGCGAACACCGCGAGGGCGACCGGCGGCGTGATGGCCGACATGACGGCGAAGTAGAAGACGAAGAGGTGGGCCGTCAGCACCGGCAGGCCGAGATCGATCATGGCCGGCCCGGCCACGAAGATCACGAGGAGGTACGACGCCGCCGTCGGCAGCCCCATGCCGAGGAGGAGCGAGCAGAGGGCCGCCGCGACGAGCGCCAGCGGCAGACTGTTCCGCCCGAGGTCGAGGATCGCCTGGCCGAGCTTGACGCCGAGCCCCGTGGCCGACACGGCGCCGATCACGATGCCGATGGCGGCGCAGGCGGCCGCTACCGCGACCCCCTCCCGGCCCCCCTCCACGAGCACGTCGATCAGCGCCCTGGGGCGGAGCCGCGTCTCCGGAAACAGCATCGCGACGGCGACGACGGCGACGAGCGCCCCGAGCCCACAGAGGTCCACCGAGTACCCCGCGAAGAGCATGCCGAGCAGCACGGCGAACGCGGCGACGATGGTGGTCGCCTGCGCCGCGCGCGCCCGCGTCCAGGGCTCGCGCCGCACGGGGGCGGGGGCGAGACCGAGCTTCCCCGCCTCGAGCGCCGTGGCGGCCGAGAGGCTGAGGAGGAAGAGGAGCGACGGCGCGACCGCGGCGAGCATGATGTTGCCGTAGGGGATGCCGGTGATCTCCGCCATGATGAACGCGCCGACCCCCATCACCGGCGGCATGATCTGGCCGACGACGGACGACGACGCCTCGACGGCGCCGGCATAGGCCCGACTGAAGCCGGCGCCGTGCATCATGTTGATCGTGATCGCCCCGTTGGCGACGACGTTCGCGGGCGCCGAGCCGTTGATCGAGCCGAAAAGGGCGGAGGCGACGATGGCGCACTGCGCCGAGCCCGAACGGCGTCCCATCGTGAGCCGCCCGGCGATCCAGTCGAAGAACTCCCCGGCGCCGACGATCCTGAGCGCCGCGCCGAAGATCACGAAGACGTACACGATCTCGACGACCGAGCCCAGGGCGACGCCGAAGATGCCCGACTGGCTGTAGGCCAGCTCGGCGACCTCGGCAAGCCCGAGCCCCCGATGCCCGAGGATCCCGGGCAGGATCGGGCCGGCGAGGAGGTAGGCGATGCCGAGGAGGACGACCGAGAGGAGGAGGGGCCCCTCGGCGCGCCGGGTCGCCTCGAGCACCAGGAGCGTGCCGACCACGTACACGGTGAGGTCGGCGGCGTTCGGGATCCCCTCGCGAAAGGCGGCGATCTCGTGGTGGTGCTCGATCATGTAGAGGGCGGTGATCACGCCCGCCGCGGCGAGCGCCGCCGAGAGGGCGACGTCGAGGACGGGCGACACGCGCCGCAGGGGACCGGGACTAAGGGCGAAGACCGCCCCGAGGACGAGCGCCAGGACGACCTCGTACTGGATCCAGTTGGGATAGCGGCCGGCGAGCGTCGTCCAGACGACGAAGAGCGAGACGGCCGCCGAGCAGGCGTGACCGACGCCTCGCGCGGCGCGGTCGACCGGGTGGGAGCCGGCGCCGCCGCGGGCACGGGACGGGATCGTCTCGTTCATCGCGCTCCTCCCGCGGATCCGCGCGGCGACGCCGGCCCCGCGTCAGATGACTTTCTTCTCCTTGAAGTACCTCGCCGCGCCGGGGTGGAGTTCGGCCGACAGGCCCTCGAGCGCGTTGCGGATGTCGAGGGTACGGAGCGCCGCGCTGGCCCTGCGCACCTCCTCCACGTTCTCCCAGAAGACCTTCGTGATGGTGTACGCGACGTCCTCGGGCAGGTCCTTGCGGACCATGATCATGAACGGAAAGGTCCAGAACCGGACCGGGTCGTCGGCCTCGATGCGACCGCCGTACGCCTCGGCGAGCGTCCGGGCCGGAACGGTCCGGTAGACGTAGTTCGCGCCGTTGGTGACGGCCGCGCGGAAGGGCGCGAGCGACTCGGCGTCCGGGGAGATGAAGCGGAGCCTGTGCGACCGGGACGCGTTGTCGAGCGCGGCCTGGGGGATGCCGCCCCAGACGAGGGTCGCGTCGATCTGGCCGTTGCCGAGCTGATCGAGGGCCGGACCGTAGTCGAGGTACTGGAGCCGAATCTCGCCCTTCTCGGCGTCGAGACCGTGCACGCGAAGGAGGATCGTGGAGACGTGCCCCGCGTTGCCGCCGGGGCGGCCGATGGCGACCGTCTTGCCCTTCAGGTCCGCGAAGCGCCGGATGCCGCTGTCGGCGCGCACCACGTACTGCGCCATGCCGCTGTCCATGGCGAAGAGCACCCGCATGTCCGTGTAGCGGGCGGACAGCTCGGGAGGATCCTCCTTGTAGCTGCCGGTACGGCCGATGGCATCGAGGTAGTGCGGCGCGCCGATCACGGTGATGTCGACCTTGCCCTGCGCGAGGCTCCGCATCCCGCGAACGGTCCCGGTCTCGACCGGCGTGATCGTGTACCCGAGGCCGGAGCGCCTGAGGATGTTGGACCACGCCGTGGCGAGCTGGAAGTCGTCGCTCGTGAGCGACACGGTCGCCATCACGAGTTCGCGTGCCGCGGCCGGAGCCGGTGACGCGGCCAGGGTCAGGACGGTGAGGGTCGCGGCGCCGATCGCCGCAAGCGTTCGCTTCATGGGCTCCTCCCTGGTCGTGCGTGTGTCGAGGGCGAGGGACCGTCAGGTCCCCTCGCCCCGCCCCCGGTCGACGCCGAGGACGCCCGTCTCCACGAGTCGGGCCACCTCCTCCGGTGCGTACCCCAGCTCGGCGGCGACCTCGCGGCTGTGCTCGCCCACGCGCGGCACGTCGAGCCGCCGCCCGAACCGCCGGCCGTCCATCTCGACCGGAAGGGCCGGCACGCGGGTCGGCCGGCCGTCGGCGAGCGTCACCTCGACCATCCCGCCGGGCTGGTTGAGGTGCGGGTCGTCGAAGAGCTCCTCGGGCCTGGTGATCGGGGCGAACGGCAACCCCGCTCGCTCGCAGCGGCGCATCAGCTCCGCCTTCGTCAGGCGACCGAACACCTCGGCCAGTCGCGGCAGGAACCGGTCGCGGCGCGCGACGCGCTGCGGGTTCGTCGCGAGGTCCGGGTCCGCGGCGAGGTCGGGGAGGTCGAAGGCCTCGCAGAACTGCCGCCACTGCGTGTCGGTGACCACCCCCACGAAGACCTGCTGGCCGTCGGCGGTGTCGAAGACGTCGTAGACGGCCCAGGCGGAGACCCGCTTCGGCATCGGCGCGGCCGGCACGCCGGTGACGGCGAACTGGACCATGTGCTGCGCGACCAGGAAGGCGTTGTTCTCGAAGAGCGCGCTCTTCACTTCCTGCCCCCGGCCGGTCGCGTCCCGCTCGCGCAGCGCGGCGAGCACGGCGATCGCCGCGAACATCCCGCCCATGACGTCGTTCACCGAGGCCCCGGCCCGGAGCGGCCGGCCCGGCGGGCCGGTCATGTAGGCGAGGCCGCCCATCATCTGCACGACCTCGTCGAGGGCGGTGCGCTGCTCGTAGGGGCCGGCGAGGAAGCCCTTCAGGGAGCAGTAGACGAGGCGCGGGTTGCTCGCGGCAAGCTCGCGGTAGCCGAGGCCGAGGCGCGCCATCGCCCCCGGCCGGAAGTTCTCGATCACCACGTCCGCGGCATCGACGAGGCGCCGGACCAGGCGGATGCCGTCGGGGTGCTTGAGGTCGACCGCGAGGCTCCGCTTGTTGCGGTTGTACGTCGGGAAGAAGCCCGCTCCGGACCCGGTGAGGCGCCGCGTGTTGTCGCCGTCGGGAGGCTCGACCTTGATCACGTCGGCGCCGAGGTCCGCGAGGATGAGACCGCAGCTCGGCCCCATGATCATGTGGGCGAACTCGACGACGCGGATGCCGGCGAGCGGCAGGCGCGGCCCGTCCACGCGGCTCACGTCGTCCCCCCCGCCGCGGCGCGCAGGGCGAACCCCTTGGGCACGCCGACCTTCGCGATGTGGCCGAAGAGGGCGCTTGCCGGGATGGCGCGTTCGAGGACGCGGCGCGCCTCGAGCAACGCGTCGAGGTCCACGCCGGTGCGCAGGCCCATCGCCTCGAGCATGAAGACCAGGTCCTCCGTGGCGACGTTCCCCGACGCCCCGGGCGCGAAGGGGCACCCGCCGAGGCCGGCGAGGGAGCTGTCGAACTCGCGGATCCCCTCGTCGAGCCCCGCGAGGACGTTCGCGAGGCCGAGCCCGCGCGTATCGTGGAGGTGCAGCGCCGTGAGCCGGTCGCCGATCGCCCCGCGCACGGCGCGCACCACGCGGCGCACCTGGGCCGGGTTGGCGTAGCCGACGGTGTCCGCGAGGCTCACGTCGTCGGCGCCGGCCTCCGCGGCCGCCGCGGCCAGCCGCACGACCTCGCCCTCGTCGACCGTCCCCTCGTAACTGCACCCGAAGACCGTGGAGAGTCCCACGGACACCCGCGGACGGCGCGCCGGCGGGAGGCTGTCTCGCAGCGCCACGATCCGCCGCAACTCGTCGAGTTGCTCGTCGGGCGCCTTGCGAACGTTCGCCAGGCTGTGGCTTCGGCTCACCGAGATCGTCAGGGTGAGCTTGTGGACGCCCGCCGCCACCGCCCGCTCGGCGCCCTTGAAGTTCGGCACCAGGGCCGCCACGGTGAGGCCGGGGATGCGGAGCGCCTCGGCCGCCACCGCGTCCGCGTCGGCGAACTGCGGGACGACCTTCGGCGGCACGAAGGAGCAGACCTCGATCTCGCGCACGCCCGCCGCGGCCTCGGCCGCGATCCAGGCCGTCTTGACCGCCGTCGGGACGACGCGGCCCACGTACTGGAGGCCGTCTCTCGGCCCCACCTCGCTGATCTGGACGTCTACCCGGCTCACGTCGCCCCCAGGGAAAGGGGGATTCTGTCCAACAGAACTGCGTTCCGACAGTCGCAATGCTCGCACGGCGTCGCGGGCGTGTCAACCATGGTCTTGCAGTCGCTCCGCGCTGCCAGGCGTCCGGCGGAACCTCTCGCGCGGCTTGACGCTCGTAGCGCACACCGCTAGACTTTCGAGGTTTTTCTCTCGGGACTCTTCGGGACAATCGTCGGGCCGAACCGCATCTCGCCGCCTTCCCGCGGCGCGCGGACAGCCGGCCCGCCCGACAGCGAGACGGAGACGCACGGACATGTACGCGGTCATCAGGAGCGGCGGCAAGCAGTACCGGGTCGCCGAGGGCGAGGTCGTCCGCCTCGAGAAGCTTCCGGGCAACGTCGGCGACGCCGTCACGCTCTCCGAGGTCCTCATGGTCGGCGAAGGGGACGCCGTCAAGGTCGGCACCCCCATCGTGGCCGGCGCCAGCGTCTCGGCCGAGATCGTCGAGCAGGACCGCGGCAAGAAGATCGTCGTCGGCAGGAAGAAGCGCCGCAAGGGCTACTCCAAGTTCCGCGGCCACCGGCAGTACTACACCGCCGTGCGGATCACGGCGATCCAGGGAGTGTAACGGCACCATGGCTCACAAGAAGGGCGTCGGCAGCAGCCGCAACGGGCGCGACTCGATCGGCAGGCGCCTCGGCGTCAAGAAGTTCGGCGGCGAGTTCGTGCGGGCCGGCAACATCATCGTCCGGCAGCGCGGCACGAAGATCCACCCGGGGCTCAACGTCGGCCTCGGCCGCGACTACACGCTCTTCGCGCTGGTCGACGGGCACGTCGCCTTCCAGCAGGCCGGCAGGGACCGCAAGAAGGTCTCCGTCATCCCGGTCGCCCCGGCCGCCACGGCCTAGGGCTTCGCAACCGGCGGGGTCCGGGCCGGGTGTCGGCGGCCCTCGTGGACCCCGCACCCCTCCTCCACCTCGCCCCGGTCGCTCGAGGGGCCTTCATGAAGTTCGTCGACGAGGTCACCGTCACGGTCCGGTCCGGCGCGGGAGGCGCCGGGGCGGTCTCGTTCCGCCGCGAGGCCAACGTGCCGAAGGGGGGCCCAGACGGCGGTGACGGCGGCCGCGGCGGCGACGTCGTGTTCGAGGCCGACCCCAGCAAGACGACGCTCCTCGACCTCCAGTACCAGCAGACCTACAGGGCCGCGGACGGCGAACGGGGGCGCGGCAACGAGATGGCGGGCCGCAGCGCCGAGGCCCTCGTCGTCCGCGTGCCGGTCGGGACGCTGATCCGCGACCCGGAGGACGGCGCCGTCCTCGCCGACCTCGACGCGCCCGGCATGCGCTGGGTGGCGGCGCGCGGCGGGCGCGGCGGCAAGGGCAACGCCCACTTCAAGTCGGCGCGCCGGCAGGCGCCCCGCTTCGCCCAGCCGGGCGAACCGGGCGAGGAGCGGCGCCTTCGGCTCGAGCTGCGCCTGCTCGCCGACGTGGGGCTCGTCGGCTTCCCGAACGCCGGCAAGTCGACCCTCATCTCGGCCATCTCGACCGCCCGGCCGAAGGTTGCCGACTATCCCTTCACGACCCTCGTGCCGCACCTCGGCGTCGTCCGCGTGGGCGACCGCACGTTCGTCGCGGCCGACATCCCGGGACTCATCGAAGGCGCGGCCGAGGGGGCGGGGCTCGGGCTGCGCTTCCTCAAGCACGTCGAGCGCTGCCGGCTGCTCCTGCACCTCATCGACCTCGCCGAGCCTTCTGCCGAGCGCTGCCTTGCGCGGTTCGACGCGCTGAACGCCGAGCTCGCGAAGTTCGATCCGGCGCTCGCCGCCAAGCCGCAGATCGCCGTCCCGACGAAGCTCGACGTGACCGAGGCGCAGGCCAACCTCCCCGCCGTCCGGGCGGCGCTCGAGGCGCGGGGGTACGAGGTGGTCCCGATCTCCGCGGCGACGCGACAGGGGCTCGACGCCCTGCTCGGCGCCGTGGCGCGGCGGCTCTTCGCCGCGGAGGAGGCGCGCGAAGCCCGGCGCCGCGCGTCGGGGGAGCGGGTGACGTGGCAGCCGTAATGGCCGCGGCGGCCGGGCGGGAGCCGGTCACGCGGGCCCGGCGCCTCGTCGTCAAGCTCGGGACGAGCGTCCTCACGGGCGGCCCGACGACCAGGGGGGCCGGCCTCGACCTCCCCTACTTCGCTCGTCTCGCCTCGCAGGTGCAGGCGCTCGCCGCCGGCGGGCGGGAGACCGTCATCGTCTCCTCGGCCGCGATCGCCTGCGGGATGCACGTGCTCGGCCTCAAGGAGCGGCCGAGGGCGATCCCGATGAAGCAGGCCTGCGCCGCGGTCGGGCAGAGCGGCCTCATGCGCGCCTACGAGGAGGCCTTCGCGCCGCACGGCCGCCGCAGTCCCAACGCCGATCTGAACGAGCGAATCGCCGCCGGCATTCTCGCCTGCTTTCCACCAGAGCTATTCGATTCGACTGGCTTGTTCCACTCGCTCTGGATGGTCCGTCTTCGCTATGCCACCGAAGAGGCCGAAGGCATGCTCGAGGAACTCATCCGCACGGAGCGGGCTTGCGCAGAG
>DATCKS010000168.1:0-2488 GCA_036562265.1 Thermodesulfobacteriota bacterium
GTCGGGCCGTCCAGGCGAGCCGACACGTCCCTTCCAGGGGCGTCCGCCTCCGCCACCGTGATCCAACTCGGTCCGGACCGAGTTCGCCTCAACCTGACCGCCCGGCGTGTCGTGCCGTGGACGCGGTAGATGTGCCGCCCCTCCCGTACTCGCGTCGGCCCCGGCCGGCCGATCCGGTCTGGAAAATGGAAAGGCCTGACCCCATGGAAAATGGAAAGGCCTGACCCCGAGGCTCAGTATCGGAACGAGACGCTGACGGTGCCGAACTCGTCGTGCTCGCCCTGGGTCTTGAACTCGCGGGTCCGCACGACCTGGGTGTAGGCGATCTGCACGCGGCCGAAGGTGAGGGCGAGGCCGGCGCGCAGGTCGGCGACGAACGGCTCCTTGTCGACGCTCCGGCTGTCCTTCCAGGTGTTGCCGTCGAGGAAGATGTTGCGCGCGACGGCGCGCCCGTCGACCTCGGCGAAGAGGTACCAGCCGAAACCGTTCCGCGGCCCGAAGAAGCCGGAGCCCGGCAGGCTCGGCTCGATGCGTGGCGGGCCGTAGTCGAGCGGCAGGTCGGGGCCCAGGCGGAGGGTCGCCCCGGCGTTCGCGTAGGTGAAGACGTTGCCGACGGCGGCGCCGAGGTGCGGCGACAGGTCGAGGGCAAAGGGGCCGAGCGGCACCGAGAGGATCCCGCGCCAGGCGCGCTCGTACGTGAGCACGATCCCCGGCTCGTTCCGGAGCTGGGCGGACCAGCCTTCCGCCGGGTCGTCGCCGATCAGCTCGTGGACGAAGCGCTGCGTCTCCTCGGCGAGCGCGGCGGGACCGACGATGCCGACGGCAAGCTCGAGGCGATCGAGCGTTCGCCCATGCTCCAGGGCGAGGCCGACGGAGCCGTAGAGCCACCCGGCGTACGGCCGGTCGTCGGGGTCGGGATCGGGCCGTCTCACGTCGGCCGGCGTGTACATGGACTGCCCGGCCGCGTACTCCACCCGCGCGTGCCCCTCGTGCCGGAACATCGGCAGCACGCCCACGGCACGCCGCAGGAAGCCCGGCACCCGATCGGCGGCCGAGAGCCAGGCGAGCCGGATGCCGTTCGTGTAGTGCTGGTCACGGCTCGCGAAGATGTCGTTCTCGAAGACCAGGCTCGCGGCCCAGGTCCGGCCGTCGGGATCGGCCGCCGTATCGGCCGCCGTCGCGCGGATCGTCCCGACGCAGAGAGAGAACACCGCGATCGAGCCGACGAGCCACGCCTGCTTCACGTGTTCGCCCCGAGTCGTCGCCCCTTCCCTCCAAAGGAGATAGCCCGGCAGGCCCGGGGCGTCGCGGCCTCGATCGCCCGATCGGTGGCCGGGACCACGCGGCCGCGACGTTCGTTTGCAACGTTCGAACTCGATACGCGGGGAGTGCGGTCCACCTCACGATCGCCGACGCCTGCGCCACCGGCCCGGCGAGCGAACGCCTTGCTCCCGGCGCGATACAGCGATCGGAGGGGCTGTATCGCCTCATGTGCACTCTTTCTTCTGGACCTCGCGCGCGCTCGCGGACGACACTCGGACAACGGCTGGCGAGTCGACGGGCGAACCGTTGGACGCCGGGGCGGTTGCGTGCAGCGCGGCGGCCCGCGCCCCGCGGTCGACGGCCCGAGGCGAACGACCCGGGCGGGAAGGAGGAGACGATGCGCAGGCTTGCGCTCCTCGGCGTGGGGCTCGCGACGCTGGTCGCGACGGCCGACTCGAGCGACGCCGGGCACGGCCCGGGCCGGGGCCCGCGCTACCCGTTCGCCATCGGGGCGATGCACACGTCGGTGGTCGACTTCACGGGCGCGGTGGTGAGCGAGATCGACGTTCAGCTCGTCGCCAGGGGCGACCGGCGGGGCGAGGGGGCGCGAGGGAGGATCTTCGTCAGCCAGACGGGCGTCTTCGGGTTCGAGCTTGTTGCCGACGTTACCTGCCTCACCGTGGACGGGAACCTCGCGGTCGCCGGTGGACCGATCGAGCACGTGGAGGGGATCGGCATGCCGCCGGGCGTCTTCCAGACGTTCTTCCTCGCGGTCCGGGACGCCGACGGGCCCGGGGGCGATCCCGAGACGCCGGACACGTTCCAGGGAAACCTGAGCATCGATCCGCCGCCCGCGACCTGTCCGCTCTTCGACGCCGGGATTGCGGCCGACGAGGGGAACGTCGTCGTGCACGACGCGGCTCGCTGAGCCGATCGCCCGACGGGCGCCGGCGGCCGAGGCATCGACCGCCGGCTGCGCCTGGCGCACCGCGGCGCCGGATGTTAGGATGCGCCGCGAGGCGGCGCCGCACGAACGGCGGCGCCGCAAGTCGGGGAGAGGCGCGGCATGAGCGAGTCGTTCGTCCTCACGGTGAACGGCGCGAGGCGGCGCGTGTCGGCTGAGCCCGACACGCCGCTCCTCTACATCCTGCGCAACGATCTCGAACTGAACGGCCCCCGGTACGGTTGCGGCCTCGGGCAGTGCGGGGCCTGCACGGTCCTGATC
>DATCKS010000198.1:0-9440 GCA_036562265.1 Thermodesulfobacteriota bacterium
CTTCATGGAGGTGCACGAGGACCCCGACCGCGCGAAGAGCGACGGGCCCAACTCCATTCCGCTCGCCTGGCTGCCGCGCCTCTTCGACGAGATCAAGGCGCTCGACGCCGTGGTGCGCCGGCCATGAAGCCGCACGTGGTCCGGTCGTCCCCCGCCGTCTCGCCGGCCAGGGCCGCCGCGGCGCGCGCCCTCGAGATCGAGGCGGCGGCCGTCAACGACCTCGTGAGTCGCCTCGACGAGCGATTCGACCGGGCGGTCTCGCTCGTGCTCGCCTGCCAGGGCAAGGTCGTCGTCACCGGCATGGGCAAGAGCGGGCTGGTCGGGCAGAAGATCGCCTCGACGCTCGCCTCCACCGGAACCCCGGCCTTCTTCCTCCACCCGGCCGAGGGGATCCACGGCGATCTCGGGATGCTCCACAGGCGGGACCTCGTCATCGCCATCTCGTACAGCGGCGAGACCGAGGAGGTCGTCCGCCTGCTGCCGGTCCTCCGGCGGATGGGGCTGCCGCTCGTCGCCATGACCGGCCGCCCGGGGTCGACCCTCGGCCGCGCCGCCGACGTCGTCCTCGACTGCGCGGTGCGCCAGGAGGCCTGCCCGCTGAACCTCGCGCCGACGGCCAGCACGACGGCCACGCTGGCCCTGGGCGACGCCCTGGCCGTCGCCCTCGTGGAGCAGCGCGGCTTCAAGGCGGAGGACTTCGCCCTGCTCCACCCCGGAGGGGCGCTCGGGCGCCGGCTCCTCCTCACCGTGGCCGACGTCATGCACACCGGCGACGAGATCCCGAAGGTGCGCACGGGAACGCTCATGCGCGACGTGCTGTTCGAGATCTCGGAGAAGCGCCTCGGGATCACGGGCGTGGTCGACGAGGACGGACGCCTGGTGGGCGTGATCTCCGACGGCGACCTCCGGCGGGGGCTCCTGGCCCACGGGGACGGCTTCCTCCAGCGCCGCGCGGAGGAGGTGATGACCCGCGGCGCCAAGCGGGTCGAGAAGGACGCCCTCGCGGCGCGGGCGCTCTACCTGATGGAGGAGAACAAGCCGAGGCCGATCACGAGCCTCTTCGTCTTCGACGCGCCCGACTCCCAGGTGCCGATCGGCATCGTCCACATCCACGACATCCTGAAGGCCGGTGTCGTCTAGCGCGGTCCCGGATCCGCTGCCGCCCGCCTTCGTCGAGCGGGCGAGGCGGGTGAGGCTCCTCCTGCTCGACGTGGACGGCGTGCTCACCGACGGGGGCCTCACGATCCACGGCGACGGCTCCGAGAGCAAGACGTTCCACGTCCGCGACGGCCACGGCATCAAGCTCTTGCAGCGCGCGGGCATCGAGGTCGGCATCCTGTCGGGCCGCCGCTCGGCGTCGACCGACCGCCGGGCCGCCGAACTGGGGATCACGCTCGTGCGGCAGGGGGTGGAGGACAAGGTGGCCGCCCTCGAGGCGATCCTCGCGGCGCGCGGCCTCACCCCGGACGAGGTGGCGTACCTGGGCGACGACCTGGTCGACCTCCCGGTCCTGCGCCGCGTGGGGCTCCCGATGACCGTTGCGGATGCCGTTGACGAGTTGGCCCCGTTCGTGCAATACGTCACCCGCGCCGCCGGGGGGCGGGGCGCCGTCCGGGAGGCGGCTGAGGCGCTCCTGAAAGGGCAAGGGCGATGGGGAGATGTGCTCGCCCGATACCTCGGGGACCGGCCGAACCGGGTAGGCTGAAAGGGAGGATTCCCTTTACTTTTCGAGAGGTTGTTGGTACTCTCCGTACCTTGCACGACGGGCCTTCGGCCCGAACCCACCCCGGCGCGGGCCGGGCAGGTCCACGAGGCGGGGCGGACCGGTGAGACGGCTCAGGATCACGTTCGGCGTCAGTTTGATCGGGGTCCTGCTCCTCATCGGGGGTCTCGCGGTACAGGGTTACCGGCGGGCGGGTAGCCTGCCGCCCGCGGTCGCGCCCACCCCGGGCCCCCAGGCGTCGCTGACGCTGAACAACTTCCACGTCACCGAGACGTCCGGCGGGACGACCCGGTGGGACCTCAGCGCGGCACAGGGACAGTACTTCGAGGACCGGCAGGAGACGGTCCTGAGCGACGTGGAGGTGGTGTTCTTCACGTCCGACGGCAAGACGCTGACGCTGCGGGGCGACTCGGGGGTGCTCAGGACCGACACGAAGGACATCTCGCTGTCGGGCAACGTGGTGGCAACCTCGAGCGACGGGTTTCGCGTGACGACCGGGGCGCTCGACTACACGAACCGCGACCGCATCGTGAAGGGGGACGGGCCGGTGGATCTGGTGGGCCAGACAGTCGAGGTGTCGGGCGTCGGCGTTCGGATCGACGTCGAGGACCAGACGGTCGTCATCCCCGACGGCGTCGAGAGCGTGTTGAAGACGGTCGCGGCCGCCGCGGCCGGTCGAGTCGGCGGAGCGCGGTAGCGTGCCGGCCCGCGGCCTCCGGGGACCGCGCGCGGCGGCGCTGGTCCTCGCGGTTGCCTGCCTCTGCTCGACGGCGGCAGCGGCGGGCACGGCGCCGCGGGGCGAGGACACGGGCATGAGGGGCCTCTTCCTCGGCGGCGGCCGAGAGCGGGGCCCGATCACGATCGACGCTCGCCGGTTCGAGGTGGACAACAAGCGCCGGACGGCCACCTACAGCGAGCAGGTCGTCGCACGGCAGGCCGACACCACGCTCACCGCCGATCGGCTCGTGCTCGCCTTCGACGAGAGCCGGCGGATCTCGCAGGTGACGGCGGAAGGGAGCGTGAGGATCGTGCAGAAGGTGGCCGAGGCGCCCGGGGTTCCGCCGGCCGAGCGCGAGGCGACCTGTGCGAAGGCGGTCTTCGCGGTGACGGACGACCGCATCGTCTGCACCGGGACGCCGGCGTCGATGCGGCAGGGCGACGACGTGATCCGGGGGGCCCGGATCACCGTGTGGGTGGCCGACGAGCGGATCGTCGTGGAGGGCGACGACGCGTCCCCGCGAGTCACCTCGCGGATCACGCCGAGGCCCGAGGCCTCCGGCGGGGGCCGGGCCGGCTCCGCGGGGGAGCCTGGCGGCGCGGGGCCGTCGCGCGAGGCCGGAGGCCGGCCGGGCCCGCGGGGCCAGGCGGGGGCCACGAGCCAGGCCGGCAGCGCCCGGCCCGCCAATTGATGGCGCCGGGCGCCCAGGTCCTGTCGGCGCGGGGGCTGACGAAGGCCTACCGCAACCGGACGGTCGTCGACCGGGTGAACCTCCAGGTGCGGGCCGGCGAGGTCGTCGGGCTCCTGGGGCCGAACGGGGCCGGCAAGACGACGACCTTCTACATGGTCGTCGGGCTCACGCGGCCGGAAGCGGGGCGGGTGTTCCTCGACGACGAGGACATCACCGACGTCCCGATGTACGAGCGGGCGCGGAAGGGGATCAGCTACCTTCCGCAGGAGCCCTCGATCTTCCGGAAGCTGACCGTGGAGGAGAACATCCTGGCGATCCTCGAGACGATCCCCATGGAGCGCGCCGAGCGGCGCGCGCGCCTCGAAGCGCTCCTGGGCGACCTCAGGATCGGCCACATCGCGAGGTCTCGTGGATACGCGCTGTCCGGCGGCGAACGCCGGCGCGTCGAGATCACCCGAGCGCTGGTGCGCTCCCCGTCGTTCATCCTCCTCGACGAACCGTTCGCGGGGATCGACCCGATCGCGGTGATCGATATCCAGAACATCATCTTTCAGTTGAAGGAGAAGGGGATCGGCGTCGTCATCTCGGATCACAACGTGCGCGAGACCCTCGGGGTCTGCGATCGGGCGTACATCGTGAACGCCGGTCAGATCCTCGAGGAGGGGCCGCCGACGGCCATCGCGAACAGCGCCAAGGCACGCGCCATCTACCTCGGCGAGAAGTTCCGGCTCTGATCCCCTGACGGCGGCGTAAGGTCGACGAATGGCACTCGAGATCAAGCAGAACCTCAAGCTCTCGCAGCAACTGATCATGACGCCGCAGTTGCAGCAGGCGATCAAGCTGCTGCAGCTCTCGCGGCTCGAGCTGGTGGACCTGGTCCAGCAGGAGCTGACGGAGAACCCGGTGCTCGAGGAGGCGCCGGAGGACTACCAGTCCGAGGAGTCGAAGGCCGAGGGCCCCGAGGAGAACCTGGAGCAGCAGGCGAGCGAGGAGAAGCCGGCCTCCGAGATCGACTCGAAGAGCGACATCGACTGGGACAACTATCTCGAGAACTACAGCGCGTCGTCGTACACCGCCTCGTACGAGGACGAGGAGCGTCCGTCGTTCGAGAGCACCCTGACCCGCAAGGCGTCGCTCACCGACCACCTCCTCTGGCAGCTCAAGCTCGCGGAGTTCCCGCCGGAGGAGGAGGAGATCGGATCGCTCATCATCGGCAACCTCGACGACGACGGCTACCTGCAGGCCGACATCGCCGAGATCGCGAAGCAGGCGGCGGTGCCGGTCGAGAAGGCCGAGGCGGTCCTCAAGCGCATCCAGGAGTTCGATCCGGTCGGCGTCGCCGCGCGCAACCTCCAGGAGTGCCTGCTCATCCAGGCGTACCACCTGGGGCTCAAGGGCTCGCTCGCCGAGCAGATCCTCAAGCGGCACCTCCAGAACCTGGAGAACAAGAACTACAACGCCATCGCGAAGGACCTCGGCGTGAGCCTCCAGGAGGTCATCGACGCGGTGCGCGTGATCGCCCGCATGGAGCCGAAGCCGGGGCGGCCCTACGCCACCGAGGAGCCGCAGTACATCACGCCCGACATCTACGTCCACAAGGTCGGGGACGACTACGTCGTCGTCCTCAACGAGGACGGGATGCCGAAGCTGCGCATCTCCTCCTTCTACAGGAACGCGCTCCACAACTCGGGCGACGGCGTCGCCAAGGAGTACATCCAGGACAAGCTCCGCTCGGCCGTCTGGCTCATCCGCAGCATCCACCAGCGGCAGCGGACCATCTACAAGGTCACCAAGAGCATCATCAAGTTCCAGCGGGAGTTCTTCGACAAGGGCGTCGCCTACCTGAAGCCGCTCGTCCTGCGCGACGTGGCCGAGGACATCCAGATGCACGAGTCCACGATCAGCCGCGTCACGTCGAACAAGTACGTCCACACGCCGCAGGGCGTCTTCGAGCTGAAGTTCTTCTTCAACTCGTCGATCAACCGGACGGACGGCGATCAGGTCGCCTCGCAGAGCGTGAAGGACAAGATCCGGCAGATCGTGGCCACCGAGAACCCGCGCAAGCCCTACAGCGACCAGAAGATCGTCGAGATCCTCAAGCAGGCTGACATCGACATCGCCCGCCGAACGGTGACGAAGTACCGCGAGATGATGGGCATCCTCTCCTCGACGCAGCGCAAGAGGCTCTTCTAGGTGCTCGGGGCCTCGACCGCGGGCGGGCGTCCGGCGACCTCGCCGCGCGGGCGTACGATGCCGGTCGGCCATCGGCTGGAGGCGGCGGCGCCGGTCCGCCGTCTCGCGATCCAAGCGGCAGAGGAGACCTAGCGACATGTACGCGGCCATCGACCTCGTCGTCGACAGGCTCGACCGACGGATCGACCGGACCCGAGAGCGGCGTCGCGAGCCGCGCCGGAGCACCTGGGCGTGAAGATCACCGACTTCCTGGCCCCCGACAGCGTGGTGGCCGACCTCGATGCCACCACCAAGCGTGACGTGCTCGGCCGCCTGGTGGACACGCTGGCGGCCGCCGAGCCCGACATCCAGCCGGCGCGGCTGGTCGAGGCGCTCCTCGAGCGCGAGCGGATCGGCTCGACCGGCGTCGGCGACGGCGTCGCCATCCCGCACGCGAAGCTGAAGGGCCTGAGGCGGCTCGCCGCGGCCTTCGGCCGCAGCCGGGCCGGCGTCGACTTCGAGGCGGTCGACGGCCGGCCCTGTCACCTCTTCTTCCTCCTGGTCGCCCCCGAGGAGGCCGCGAGCGATCACCTGCGCGCGCTGTCCCGCATCGCGAGGCTCATGCGCGACGCGGAGGTCAGGCGGCGGCTCGTCGAGGCGCCCGATGCGGCGGCGATCTACGCGCTCCTGGCCGAGGAGGACGACAAGCTCTAGGCGTCTACCGGAGGGCGCCCTGCCATGCTGACCGTTCGGGAGCTCCTCGCGGAGGCGGGCGAGAGCTTCCAGCTCGAGACGCTGGCCGGCCTCTCGGGGCTCGGCCGCACGATCGCCTCGCCGCGGATCCAGAAGCCGGGCCTCGCGCTGGCCGGCCACATCCGGCACGTCAACTCCGGCCGCGTACAGGTGCTCGGCGCGACCGAGCTGTCGTTCCTCTCCGGGCTCACCGCCGCCGAGCAGGAGCAGGCGGTGGCCGGGCTCCTCGCCGCCGACGTGCCCTGCCTCCTCGTGACCAAGGGGCTCGAGGTGCCCGACGTCCTCGTCCGCGAGGCCGAGCGGCGCGAGGTGCCGCTGCTCCGGACCCCGCTCGTCTCCTCGCGGCTCATCTCCGGCATCACCGCCTACCTCGAGCAGCGCCTCGCGCCGAGCACCACGATGCACGGCGTCCTGCTCGACATCCTCGGCGTCGGGCTCCTCCTCACCGGCAAGAGCGGCATCGGCAAGAGCGAGTGCGCGCTCGACCTCGTGCAGCGGGGGCACCGCCTCGTCGCCGACGACGTCGTGCGCGTCACGCGCCGGGAGCCGTCCATGCTGATCGGGACCGGCGCGGATCCGATCCGGCACCACATGGAGATCCGGGGCCTCGGCATCATCAACGTGAAGGACCTCTTCGGGATCACGGCGGTGCGCGAGGTGAAGGCGATCGACCTGGTCATGGAGCTGGTCGAGTGGGACCAGGCGGCCGACGTCGATCGCACCGGGCTCGACGAGCAGACGGTCGAGATCCTCGGCCTGCCGGTCCCGTACATCCGCATGCCGGTCCGGTTCGCGCGGAACATGACGACGATCATCGAGGTGGCCTGCCGCAACCACCTCCTCAAGTCGGTCGGGCACCACGCGGCGCGCCTGTTCCAGGAGCGCCTCGAAGCGGAGCTGGCGCAGGCGGCGCGGCCGCCGGGATCGCGAGGCCCCCGATGAAGGCCGGGACCACGCCCGTCGCGCCCGATGCGATCCGGGTGGTGATCGTCACCGGCCTGTCGGGCGCCGGCAAGAGCACCGCCATCCACGCGCTCGAGGACCTCGGCTTCTTCTGCGTCGACAACCTGCCGGCCGCGCTCTTCCGCGACCTCCTCGAGGTCTGCCGCTCGGGCGGCGTGACCAAGGTGGCGCTCGGCATGGACCTCAGGTCCCGGGAGTTCGCGGCCTCGACGCCGCGGCTGCTCGCGCCCATCCGGGCCGCCGGCTACCGGGTGGAGTTGCTCTACCTCGACGCCTCCGACGAGGCGCTCATCCGGCGCTACTCGGAGACCCGCCGGCGGCACCCGCTGGCCGAGGGGGACAGCGCCGTCGACGGCATTCGACGCGAGCGGGCCCTCCTGGCCGACCTGCGAAGCGTGGCGGACCAGGTGATCGACACGACCGGCCTCAACGTCCACCAGCTCCGCGACGCCATCCGCGAGCGCTACCTTGCCGACTCCCGGGTGAAGCGGCTGACCGTGACGCTCGTGTCGTTCGGCTTCCGCCACGGGCTGCCGCCCGAGGCCGACCTCGTCATGGACGTCCGGTTCCTGCCCAATCCCTACTTCGTCGACTCGATCAAGGCCTTCGACGGCAGCGAGCCGGAGGTCGCCCGCTACGTCTTCCAGTCCCCCGCCGCCACCGAGTTCCTCGAGCGGCTCGTCTCGATGCTCGACTTCCTGCTGCCGCTGTACGAGCGCGAGGGCAAGGCGTACCTCACCGTCGCCATCGGATGCACCGGCGGCCAGCATCGGTCGGTCGCCATGGTGCTGGCGCTGGCCGAGCGCCTGGACCGCGAGCGCTACCTTGTCCGGGTACGCCACCGGGACGTGGACCGGGACCGGCGCTAGAGTGAAGGGCGACACGGAGGGACATGCGGCTATGGTCGGAGTGGTCGTGGTCGCGCACGGTCGGCTGGCCGAGGAGTACCTGGCGGTGACCGAACTCATCGTGGGGCGGCTCCCGCAACTGGCGGCCGTGGCGGTCGGACCGCAGGACGGCAGCGACGCCGTCCGCGAGCGTCTCTCGGCGGCGATCGCCGAGGTGGACGGCGGCGACGGGGTCCTGATCCTCACGGACATGTTCGGCGGGACCCCCTGCAACATCGGGCTGTCCCTCTACGACGGCGAGCGCGTGGACGTCGTCTCGGGTGTGAACCTGCCGATGCTGATCGCGCTGTCGAGCCACCGCGAGGGCAAGAGCCTGTCGGAGCTCGCCGCCTTCCTGAAGGCGTACGGGCAGAAGAACATCAACCTGGCGAGCGAGATCCTGACCCGGTGAACATCGCGCTGGTACGGGTCGACAGCCGACTCATCCACGGGCAGATCGTGGAGGCCTGGGTGCCGCACACCGGGGCCTCGGCGCTCGTGGTGCTGAACGACGCCGCTGCCGCCTCCGCTCGCACGCGGGCCGTCATGGCCATGTGCGTGCCGAAGTCGATCACGGTGGTGGTGGCCCGGGTGGACGAGGCCGCGGCCGTCTTCGCGCGCAGCGACCTCGAGCAGCAGACCGCGATCGTCCTGGTCGCCACGCCGAGGGACGCCCTCGCCGTGCACGAGGCGGGGCTGGCCTTCTCGCGCCTCAACCTCGGCAACCTGCACTACGCGCCGGGCAAGCGCCAGGTTTCCACCTCGCTCTCGCTCGACGACGACGACTGCAAGGCGCTCGAGGCGCTCGAGGCGCGTGGCGTGTCGATCGAGGCGCGGGCCGTTCCTCGCGAGCGATCGCGCCCGTACCACGAGCTGGCCGGGACGCGATGACCGGCGCCGAGGTGGGCGCGCTCGCCCTCCTGGGCGGGCTGCTCGCCCTCGACCGCGTGGCGGTGGGGCAGTTCGGCGTGTCGCAGCCGGTGGTGACCGGGCCGCTCGTGGGCTGGCTCCTCGGCGACCCCGGCAGCGGGCTCCTCGTGGGGGGGCTCCTGCAGCTCCTCTACGCGGGGGCGCTGCCGGTCGGGGCGTCGATCCCGCCCGACGAGACGACCGCGGCGCTCGTCGGCACCGCCGGCGCGCTCGTCGGAGCCCGCGCGGCGGGCGACGGGGTGCCCGAGACGGCCATCGTGCCGGTGGGGCTCCTGGCGGGCCTCGCCGCCGGCGAGGCGGGCCGGGCGCTCGACACGTGGGTGCGGCGAGCGAACGTCTGGTTCGCACACCGCGCCGACGCCGCCGCGGCCCGAGGGGACGACCGGGCGGTCGAGCGCCTGGCGCTGGGAGGGCTCCTCCTCTGGACCGCCGTGGGGGCGCTCTCGGCGGCGGTCTTCGCGCCGGCCGCCGCGCTCGTGGTCGGCCTCGCCGTCGGGGCGGTCTCGGCGTCGGGGGAGACGGTGCTGGGGGTGCTCCTGCTCGCCGTGGCCGTCATCGCCCTCGGCTCGGCCCTGGCCGCCATGCGCGCGCCCCGGCGGGTGG
>DATCKS010000203.1:0-4772 GCA_036562265.1 Thermodesulfobacteriota bacterium
CACGAAGGTGAGGTTGTCGGTGGCCTGGAGCGCCGGGTTGTCTCGACGGATGCGGTTCACGCGCGCGATCAGGTCGCGCAGGTGCCCCGGCGCGTTCCAGTCCCAGTGGCGGATCTGGTACTTCTCGGAGTCGCGGTACTCCTCGCGCCCCGGCAGCGCCTCGGTCACGCACAGCTCGAAGGCCGGCCCGTAGATGCCGTAGTTCGACGACATCGTCGCGGCGAGGACGAGCCTGGCGACGAAGGCCGGCCGGCCGCCGACCTGGAGGTGCTCGGGCAGGATGTCGGGCGTGTTCGGCCAGAAGTTCGGCCGGAAGAACTCCCGCACCGGGCTCTGCGTGAGCTCCGTCAGGTACTGCGTCAGCTCCGCCTTCGTCGTCCGCCAGGTGAAGTAGGTATAGGACTGCGTGAAGCCGAGCTTGGCGAGCCGGTACATCACCTTCGGCCGCGTGAAGGCCTCCGACAGGAAGAGGACGTCCGGGTGCGCCGCCTTCACCTCGCCGATCAGCCACTCCCAGAAGGCGAACGGCTTGGTGTGCGGATTGTCGACGCGGAAGATCCGCACGCCGCGCGTCACCCAGAAGAGGACGACGTCGCGCAGCGCCGCCCAGAGACTTCGCCAGTCTTCGGTCTCGAAGTCGATCGGGTAGATGTCCTCGTACTTCTTCGGCGGGTTCTCCGCGTACTGAACGGTGCCGTCGGGCCTCCGGCGGAACCACTGCGGATGCTCGCGCACCCACGGGTGGTCGGGCGAGCACTGCAGCGCGAGGTCCAGCGCGACCTCGAGGCCGAACGTCCGGGCCGACTCGACGAGGCGGTCGAAGTCCTCCATCGTCCCGAGTTCCGGGTGGATCGCGGTGTGCCCCCCCTCGGCGGCGCCGATCGCCCACGGGCTGCCCGGATCGTCCGGCCCCGCCTCCGGGGCGTTGTTCGCGCCCTTGCGGTGCGTGCGGCCGATCGGGTGGATGGGCGGGAGGTAGAGGACGTCGAAGCCCATCCGCGCGATCTCCGGCACGAGGCGGCCGAGGTCGCGGAGCGTCCCGTGCCGGCCCGGCTGCGGCGAGGACGACCTCGGGAAGCGCTCGTACCACGCGCTGAAGCGTGCCCGCTCGCGATCGACGACGATCGGGTAGTCGCGGGCGGTGCGCGTGGCGAAGCGACGCTCGGCGTGCGCGCCGACGAGCACCGCGAGGCCGGGGTCGAGCGCCGTGGCGACGGCGGCCTCCCGGTCGGCGCCCCGCAGCGTCGCGGCCGCCCGGGCCAGGACGGCCCCGTCGGCGCTCTCCGCGGCGCGCGCCGCCGCCTCCTCGACCAGGGCGGCCCCGATCAGGAGGTCGACCGCGACGTCCTGTCCCGCCTCCACGCGCTTGCCGAGCGCCGACCGCCAGGTCGCGAACCGGTCGATCCAGCCCTCGATCGCGAAGAGGTGGACCCCACAGGCCTCCATGACCAGCGTCGCCGCAAAGCGGTCGTTGCCGAGCGGTCGCATCGGGACCGCGCGCCACTCGCGATCGCCGGGTCCCCTGTGAAGGACGTGGGCGGCCACCTGGTCGTGGCCGTCGGCGAACACGTCGGCCCGGACCTCGACCGTGTCGCCGACGATCCGCTTGACGGCGAAGCGGCCGCCGTCGACCTGCGGCTCGACGGCCTCGATGACGACCCGGGCCCGGCCGTCCTCTCGCTCCGGGCCGTCGGCTAGCATCCCGCCCGCGTGGCGGCTTCGCTCCCACGCATACGCGGAAGCCTAGCAAAAGCGCGCCGCCGCGGCGCCAGTGGGGTCAGGCCTTTCCATTTTCCACGAGGCGCGCGCGCTCGGCGCGGGGCCGGCGGGCGTGTCAAGGGACCCATCGACCGGGGCAGGTCGCGTCGCGACCGGATGTCAGCGCAGGCGGTCGGGGAGGCGCGCCGCGGCGGCCTCGTCGAGGAGCCACACGAGCCGGCCCTGCGAGGGCCGGATGCGCGCGGCGGGCGGCGTGTCGGGACCGACCGGCGCGTCCGCCGCCGCAAGCACGCGCCGGACGACCTCGGCCTTGTGGGCGCCCGCGACGAGCATCCACACCTCGCGCGCCCGGTTGAAGACCGGCAACGTCAGCGTGATCCGGTAGCCGCCGACCTGGGGGACGAAGGGCGCGACCACGAGCCGTTCGGTCTCGTCGAGCGCCGGAAGCCCGGGGAAGAGCGAGGCGGTGTGGCCGTCGTCACCGACGCCCATCACGTGGAGGTCGAACACCGGGACGTCGCCGGGGGCGACGCCGAGGGCGCCGCGGATGGTCGCCTCGTAGGCGCGGGCGGCCCGGTCGGGGTCGGGGCCGCCCGAGGGGGGCGGGTGGACGTGGCCGGGCGGTCTCGGCGCGCGGGCGAGCCAGTGCTCCCGCACGAGACGGACGTTGCTGTCGGGGTGGTCGTGCGGCACCCAGCGGTCGTCGCCCCAGAAGAGGTACACCCGCGACCAGTCGAGCCGGGTGGCCATGCCGGGCTCGCCGAGCCGGTCGTAGAGCGGCGCCGGCGTGGCGCCGCCCGAGACGGAGAGGACGAAACGGCCCCGCTCGGCGAGGGCGGCCCGGCCGAGGTCCACCAGCCGGCGCGCCCCCTCCGCGGCCAGCGCGCCTTGGCTCTCGCGGACGTCGAGTTCGCGCGTCATCGGATCACCGCCTGCACCGCGGCCTCGTAGACCCGGTCGTCGCCGGTCATCGTCAGCTCCCCCCCGACCAGGCGGGCGTCGGTCATCGGCGCGACCGCGACGACCTGCGAAACCGGCTCCGCCCCCTCGATGACGGCCGCCGCCTCGAGCTGCTCTCCGGCCGGCGTGGTCTCGCCGAGCTGCACCCACGCGTGGACGCCCGGCCCCTCGAACGCGGCGCGCGCGAGCGCGGTCCCCTCCTCCACCGGCGCGATCCGCACCGTGAGGCGCCCCCCGCCGGGACGCTCGTAGGTGCGGGCCAGCGGCGACCCCGGCCCGGTCGCCGTCCACCCGAGCCGGCTTGCGAGCCAGCCGACGTAGAGGCGCACCTCGGCCGCGCCCGGCCGGCCGGCGACGGCCACCGAGTCGAGCCGCGCGAGCCTGTCGCGGCACGGCACGATGTCGAAGAGCGCCGCGGTCAGCTCTCGCCAGGGGGTGAGCCTCGCGAAGGCGAGGTCCCGCACCGTCCAGCGCCGCCCCTTCGTGCCACGCCGCCGCGCGAGGAGCCCGGCCACGGCGGCGATCGGGTCGCCCCCAGGCGTCACGCCGTCGGCCCATACGGCGCCCCGCGCCGTGTCGACGACGACCGTCTGCACCTCCTCGGCGAGCCGGTCGAGCACGGACCGCTCCGCCGGCAGCGGCGCGCGCCACCAGAGGACCGAGCGGACGTCGGTCTCGAGGAGCGGCCGCACGAGGGCCGGCAGCTCCCCCACCACGGCGCCGCGCGCGTGGACCACGACCTGCTCGCCGCAGACCTGGTACGTGCCCTCCCGTTGGCCGCGCCCCCCGAGCGGACGGCACCGGATCGAGGGCCAGGCGTCGAGCCCGTCCGGCGCCAGGGGTTCGGGCACGACGACGATCATCCGTCCCGGCACCGATTCGGTCAGCTCGGCCAGCGCCTCGGTGACCTCCCCCACCGCCCCCGGGCCGTCGGTCACGACGACGAGGTTCACCACCGAGGCGCGCAGGAGCGGCTCCCCGTGCTCGCGGGCGCTTGCCGCCGCCTCCGACCAGAGGCGCCTGAGCTCGCCCTCCACGCCCGCCAGCGTCGTGGCGCTCATGGTCGCCGCCAGACCCGGCCTTCGCGCTCGAGGAAGGCCTCGGCCTCGGGCGGGCCCCAGGAGCCCGCCTCGTAGAGCGGCACCCCCGACGGCCGCGACGCGCGCCAGGCCTCCTCGATCGGCGTGACGATGCGCCACTGCGCCTCCACCTCGTCCTCGCGCGTGAAGAGCGTGGCGTCGCCGAGCATGGCGTCGAGGAGGAGCCGCTCGTAGGCGTCGGGCGGCACGACGCCGAAGGAGGTCCCGTACCGGAAGTCCATCGTCACCCACCGGATGGCCGTCTGGAAGCCGGGCTGCTTGGCCGCGAAGCGCAGCGCGATCCCCTCGTCGGGCTGGATGCGGAAGGCGAGGACGTTCGCGCCGATGTGGTCGTCGCCGTTGCCGCTGAACAGCGGCAACGGCGCCTCCTTGAAGACGATCGCGATCTCGCTGACCCGCCGCGGCAGCCGCTTGCCGGTCCTGAGGTAGAAGGGAACGCCGGCCCAGCGCCAGCTGTCGATCTCGAGCCGGACCGCCGCGAAGGTCTCGATCGACGAGTCGGGGGCGACGCGCGCCTCCTCGCGGTAGCCCGGGACCCGACGGCCGCCGACGTAGCCCGCCGCGTACTGGCCGCGCACCGTCGCGGCGAGCGCGGCCGAACCGTCGAGCAGCCGCACGGCCCGCAGGACCTTCACCTTCTCGTTGCGCACCGCGTCGGCCTCCAGCGACACCGGCGGCTCCATCGCGGTCAGGGCGAGGAGCTGGAGCAGGTGGTTCTGGAACATGTCCTTGAGGGCGCCCGCCTCCTCGTAGTAGCCGCCCCGCCCCTCCACGCCGACGCTCTCGGCCACGGTGATCTGCACGTGGTCGATCGAGTGGCGATTCCAGATCGGCTCGAAGATGCCGTTGGCGAAGCGGAAGAAGAGGAGGTTCTGGACCGTCTCCTTGCCCAGGTAGTGGTCGATGCGGTAGACCTGGCGCTCCTCGAAGACCCGGTGGATCCGCGCGTTCAGCCGGCGCGCCGAGTCGAGGTCGTGACCGAAGGGCTTCTCG
>DATCKS010000059.1:0-11307 GCA_036562265.1 Thermodesulfobacteriota bacterium
GGGTGGAGCAGTCCGGTAGCTCGTCGGGCTCATAACCCGAAGGTCGCAGGTTCAAATCCTGCCCCCGCTACCAGTTGGTGAACGCCGCCGGGCCGATGGCCCGGCGGCGTTTTTTCGTTTCGGCCGGCCGCAAGCGACGCGCCCGGCCGAGGGCGCTACACGACGGCGAGAGCGCGGCCGTGCCGCCGTCGGGACATCCGTGAGCGATACCCGTGAGCGATACGCCGCGTGGCGTGGCGTCAGCGGGCCGGCGCGAGGAAGCGCTCCAGGGTCCCGGCGGTCGCCTCGGGGGCGCTCCTCGGGGAAGAAGTGCCCGGCGTCGACGACCGCGTCGGGGGCCGCGGCGAGGAGCCGCTCCGTCCATAGCCCGGCAGGTCGGCGCAGACGACCGCGAACCGGCGCGCGAGGAGGGGCGCAACGCCCCTCCACATCAGGTGCGTCTGCGGGAAGCCGTGCAGGAGCAGGACCGGTGGACCTGCGCCGCCCCGGCGCACGAAGATGCGGCTCTCCCCGGTCTCGATCTCGGTTGCCTCGAGGCGTTCGTCGAACATCACGGCCTCCCGCGCGCTTCGCTACCGGAGGAACTGCACCAGCTCGGCGTTCACCTGGTCCGCGTGGGTCCAGAGCACGCCGTGCGACCCGTCCTTCAGCTCGACGAACTTCACCCCCTTGATCGCCTTCGCGAGGCGATGGCCGGTTGCCGCGATCGGGAGGATCCGGTCGGCGTCGCCGTGCACGACGAGCGTCGGCACGTCGATGCGCGCGACGTCCTCGCGGAAGTCCTCGATCCAGGCGTCGACGCAGTCGTGCGTCCCCTTCGCGGACGCGCCGACGGCGACCTGCCAGTTGTCCTCGACCACCCGCTCGCTGACGAGCGTCCCGCGCGTGACGTCGTAGTTGTAGAAGTCGTGCAGGAACTCGAGGAGCAGGCTCGGCCGGTCGGCCCGGATGGCCGCCTTAGATCCCCTCGAACACGCTGCGATCGACCCCTTCCGGATTGTCCGGCGTCTTGAGGAGGAAGGGGGCGATCGCGCCGACGAGCACCGCCTTGCGCACGCGCGTCGAGCCGTACGTCCCGAGGTATCGCGTCACCTCCCCGGTGCCCATGGAGAACCCGACGAGCGAGACGTCGGTCAGGTCGAGCGCCGTCAGGAGCGCGTCGAGGTCGGCCGCGAACGTGTCGTAGTCGTATCCGACGGAGGGCTTGCTCGACCGGCCGAAGCCGCGGCGGTCGTAGGTGATGACCCGATGGCCCGCGTCGAGGAGCGCCGCGGTTTGCTTCTCCCATGACGCGCCGCTCAGCGGCCAGCCGTGAATGAGGACCACCGGGGAGCCCGTCCCGTGGTCCTCGTAGTACAGCTCGACCGGCGTCGAGTTCTCCTGTCCGACCGTGATGGTGCCCATCGTGCGTCTCCTTCCGCTGGATGCGTCCGTTCCGAAGGGGTGACGACCGCCGCCTCGATCGGGATGGCCGGCACGAGCGGCGGCGCGAGCGCCGGCTCGTGAGCCCTCGGATCGGGCCGACTGCTCGGATCGGGCCGAGGCGCGGTTACAGGAGCCGCGCTCATCCGGGCAGGACGGAGCCTGCGACGAGCCCCACGCGGACGAGCACGTGCATCGACGCTGGTACAATCCTTCCTTCACGATTGCCGCTCCCGCGAGACGAGGTGGTCCCGGCGAACATGTTGGATGCCGTGCTCCTGACGATCGTGATCGTCCTGCCGTTCGTGGGCAGTCTGGCCGCCGCCCTGTTCCCGACCAACGCGCGCAACGCCGAGGCCTGGTTGGCCGGCGCCATCGCGCTGGCCTGCCTGGTCGTCACCGCGTCCTTCTACGCGGACGTGGCCGACGGACGGGTGGTCCGCGCCGCGTTCGACTGGCTGCCGCAGTTCGGCCTCGCGTTCGTGCTCAGGGTGGACGGGTTCGCCTGGACGTTCGCGATGCTCGTCGCCGGCATCGGCCTGCTGGTCGTGTTGTACTCCCGCTACTACATGTCGCCGGCCGACCCGGTGCCGCGCTTCTTCGCCTACCTGCTCGCGTTCATGGGCGCGATGCTCGGCGTCGTGCTGTCGGGCAACCTGATCCAGCTCGTGTTCTTCTGGGAGCTGACGAGCCTCTTCTCGTTCCTCCTGATCGGTTACTGGCACCACAGGGCGAGCGCGCGCGACGCCGCGCGCGTCGCCCTCACGGTGACGGCCGCGGGAGGGCTCTGCCTGCTCGCCGGCGTCCTCGTCCTGGGGCACGTCGTCGGCGGCTACGACCTGGACCGCGTGCTCGCCGCGGGCGACCGGCTCGTCTCCCATCCGCTCTACCCGGCGGTCCTGATCCTGATCCTCGTCGGCGCCTTCACCAAGAGCGCGCAGGTCCCGTTCCAGTTCTGGCTACCGCGCGCGATGGCCGCCCCGACGCCGGTGTCCGCCTACCTGCACTCGGCAACCCTGGTGAAGGCCGGCGTGTTCCTCCTGGCGCGCCTCTGGCCGGTGATGTCGGGGAGCGAGTCCTGGTTCTGGATCGTGGCGACGACCGGGGTCGCCACGATGGTGCTGGGCGCCTTCCTGGCGCTCTTCCAGCACGACCTGAAGGGCCTGCTCGCCTATTCCACGATCAGCCATCTCGGCCTGATCACGCTCCTGCTCGGTCTCGGTAGCCCCCTCGGCATGGTCGCCGCGGTCTTCCACACGCTGAACCACGCGACCTTCAAGGCGTCGCTCTTCATGGCGGCGGGCGTCATCGACCACGAGGCCGGCACCCGCGACATCCGCCGCCTCGGGGGGCTTTACCGCGCGATGCCGATCACCGCGGCGCTGGCCACCGTCGCCGCCGCCGCCATGGCCGGCGTGCCGCTCCTGAACGGCTTCCTGTCGAAGGAGATGTTCTTCACCGAGACGATCGAGACGCACGTCGACTCGCCGCTGGACGACGCGCTGCCGTTCGTCGCGACGGTCGCGGGGATGTTCACCGTCGCCTATTCGCTTCGCTTCATCCATCAGGTCTTCTTCGGCCCGCCGGCGACCGACCTGCCGCGAAAGCCGCACGAGCCGCCGCGCTGGATGCTGGTGCCGATCGCGGTCCTCGCGTTGACCTGCCTCCTGGTCGGGATCGTCCCGGGCCGAACCGTGGGTCCCGTGCTCGCGACCGCCCTGCCGGCCGTGCTCGGCACGGCGCCGCCGCCGTACAGCCTCGCCCTCTGGCACGGCCTCACGCTCGCGCTGCTCATGAGCGTCGTCGCGCTCGCGGGCGGCGTGGTCGTCTACCTCCTTCTCGAGGGGTATCTGTCGCGCAGCGCCGAGGGGGCGCCGCTTCTGCGCGCCCTCGAGCACAGGCGGTTCTTCGAGCGGGCGATCGTCGCGCTGTCCTGGCGGTGGGGCCGCACGCTCGAGGAGTGGCTCGGGACGCGCCGCCTGCAGCCGCAGTTGCGGCTCCTCGTCGGGGCGGCGATCGCGGCGGCCGCCTGGCCGCTTTCGGCCCGCGCCGTCGAGTGGGCGCCGGTCGCCTGGTCGGAGGTCGACGTCGCCTTCCTGCTGCTCTGGATCGTCGGGGGCGCGTGCGCCGTGGGGGCGGCACGGCAGGCCAAGTACCACCGGTTCGCCGCCCTCGTCATGACGGGGGGCGCGGGTCTCGTTACCTGCGTCACCTTCGTCTGGTTCTCCGCCCCGGACCTCGCGCTCACCCAGGTGCTGGTCGAGATCGTGACGACGGTGCTCCTCCTGCTCGGCCTCCGGTGGCTGCCGAAGCGTCGGGAGGAGATCCCGGCGTCGAGGACGGCGGCGGCCCGGCTCCGCCGGCTGGGCGACCTCGCGATCGCGACCGTCGCCGGCGCCGGCCTCGCGGCGCTCGCCTACGCGGTGATGACGCGGCCGCTCGCCGACTCGATCGCGAGCCGCTTCCTCGAGGACGCCTACACCGAAGGCGGGGGCCGGAACGTCGTCAACGTGATCCTGGTCGACTTCCGCGGATACGACACCCTCGGCGAGATCACCGTGCTCGGCACGGTCGCGCTCACCGTCTACGCGCTGCTGCGCCGCTTCCGTCCGGCACCGGAGAGCGTCGAGCCTCCCAGGGCGCAGCGCGTCGCGGGCGCGCGGCCGGCCGACCATCCGGAGGGGGACGACGGGGAGTCGATTGCCGCGTCGCTCCTGGTGCCGGGCCTGATCGCGCGGGCTCTCTTCCCCGTGATCGGACTGGTCGCGGTCTTCCTCTTCCTCAGGGGACACGACATGCCGGGGGGCGGCTTCGTGGCCGGCCTGACGCTCGCGATCGGCATCGTCGTGCTCTACATCGTGGCCGGTACCCGGTGGGTGGAGGCGCGACTGCGGGTCCTCCCGGTGCGATGGATCGGCGCGGGCCTCCTGATCGCGGCCGGCACGGGGGTGGGCGCCTGGGCCTTCGGCTATCCCTTCCTGACCTCGGCCTCGGCCCACGCCGACCTGCCGGTCGTCGGCCGCGTGCCCGTGGCGACGGCGCTCCTGTTCGACGCCGGGGTGCTCGCGCTGGTCTTCGGTACGACCGTTCTCATCCTGATCGCGCTGGCCCACCAGTCGATCCGCGTCCGTCGGCCGGCGGCCGCCCCGAAGGCCGAGGTCCAGGCGGGGCGAGGGGCGTGATGGAGGTCGTCGTCGCGGCCGGCATCGGGCTCCTGACCGCGTCGGGCGTCTACCTGATGCTCAGGCCGCGGACGTTCCAGGTGATCATCGGGCTGTCGCTCCTGTCCTACGCCGTCAACCTCTTCATCTTCGCCATGGGGCGGCTCCGGACGGACGCGCCGCCCCTCCTCGATCCGGGCGGCGGCGATCTCGCGCGCTACGCGGATCCGCTGCCCCAGGCGCTGGTGCTGACGGCCATCGTCATCAGCTTCGCGATGACCGCGCTCTTCCTCGTGCTGCTGCTCGCGGCCCGCGGCCTCACCGGAACCGACCACGTCGACGGGCGGGAGCCTGGACCATGAGCTGGACGGACCACCTGCTCATGCTCCCCGTGGTGGTTCCGCTCGTCGCCGGCGGGCTCGCACTCCTGGTCGACGACGTCCGGGTGAAGGCGGCGCTCGGGATCGCCTCGACCGCGATCGTGCTCGCGGCGGCCATCGGCGTGCTGAGGCTCGTCGACGGCGGCGGCTCGGGCGGACCGGCGATCGGCGTCTACCTCCTGGGAAACTGGGCCGCGCCGTTCGGCATCGTGCTGGTCGCGGACCGGCTCGCGGCCATGATGCTCGTGCTCACCGCCGTCCTCGCGGGCGCCGCCCTGACGTTCGCGCTGGCCCGCTGGCACCGAGCCGGGAGCCACTTCCACTCGCTCTTCCAGTTCCAGTTGATGGGAATCAACGGCGCGTTCCTGACCGGCGACCTCTTCAACCTCTTCGTCTTCTTCGAGGTGCTCCTGGCGGCCTCCTACGGGCTCGCGCTGCACGGCTCGGGGATCGCACGCATCCGGGCCGGCCTCCACTACGTCACGGTCAACCTCGCCGCCTCGTTCCTGTTCCTGATCGGCGCGAGCCTGATGTACGGCGTCACGGGCACGCTCAACATGGCCGACCTCGCCGCCCGTATCCCGGGGCTCGCGGGCGGGGACCGGACGCTGCTCGAGGTCGGCGGCGCCGTGCTCGGCCTCGCGTTCCTGGTCAAGGCGGCCATGTGGCCCCTGAACTTCTGGCTGCCCGGCACCTATGCCGCCGCGAGCCCACCGGTGGCCGCGCTCTTCGCCATCCTGACCAAGGTGGGCGTCTACGCGGTGCTGCGGCTCGGGCTCCTCTTGGCCGACGGCGACGGCCGTCCCTCGAGCCTCCTTGCCGGTGACTGGTTGCTGGTCGGGGGGGTGGCGACCGTCGCCGTCGGGGCGATCGGCGCGATCGCCTCGCAGTCCATGGCGAGGCTCGGCGCGTTCAACGTGCTCGTGTCGTCCGGAACGACGCTCGCCGTCGTCGGGTGGGCGGGGCCGGCCGTCCTCGGCGGCGCGCTCTTCTACCTGGTGAGCTCCACGCTCGGGATCGCGGCGTTCTTCCTGCTGATCGAGCTGGTCGAGCGCGGGCGCACGCCGGCCGACGACATGCTGGCGGTGACGTTCGAGGCGTTCGGCGAGGTCGATACGGCCGAGGCCGACGGCGAAGACGTCGGCGTGGCGGTGCCGGTGACCATGGGGCTCCTCGGCGTCGGCTTCGTCTGCTGTACGATGCTCCTGGCGGGGCTGCCGCCGCTCTCGGGGTTCCTCGCGAAGTTCGCCGTGCTGTCCGCGCTCTTCGACCGGCAGGGCGCGGACGCCGGGACGCGCGTGCCGGCCGCCGCGTGGCTCCTCCTCGCGACGCTTCTCCTGTCGGGGTTCGCGGTCCTGATCGCCATGATGCGGGCGGGCATCCGGGCCCTCTGGCCGTCGGTCGACCGCGAGGTGCCGCGGGTGCGGCTCGCCGAGCTCGTGCCGATCGCGCTCCTCATCGGTCTCTCCTTCACCCTGACCGCGCAGGCCGGGCCGGTGATGCGCTACATGCAGGCGACCGCCGAGGGCCTCTACGCGCCCGACGCCTACGTCCGCAGCGTCCTCTCGGCGCCGCCCGCGGCGCCGGGCGAGGGGGGCGGCCGGTGACGCGGTGGCTGCCGTATCCGCTGGCGTCGGCGTCGCTGCTCGCGACGTGGCTCCTGCTCAACCAGAGCCTGTCGCCGGGCCACGTCGTCGTCGGCGGCGTGCTGGCCCTGGTCGGCCCGCGGGTGCTCGCGGCGCTCGACCTGCCGAAGGGCATGGTTCGGCGAGCCGGCGCGATCGTGCGGCTCTCGCTTCGCGTCGTGTTCGACATCCTCCGATCCAACATCGCCGTGGCGTGGCTCGTCCTCGGTCCGCGGCGGCGCCGCCGGTCCGGATTCGTGACGATTCCGCTCACCCTGCGCTCCCCGTACGGTCTCGCCGCGCTCGCCTGCATCATCACGGCGACGCCGGGAACGGTCTGGGTGAGCTTCGACCCCGACCGGGGGATTCTCGTCATCCACGTCTTCGACCTGATCGACGAGGCGGAGTGGGTGCGCATCATCACGCACCGCTACGAGCGCCCGTTGAGGGAGATCTTCGAGTGAGTTCGGTGTTCCTGGGCTGGGCCGTGACCGCCGCGCAGATCTGCCTGGTGCTCGCGATGGCCGCCGCGGCCTTCCGCATCATCCGCGGGCCGCGCGCGCAGGACCGGGTGCTCGCCCTCGACGCGTTCTACGTCGACGCCATGCTCCTCGTGCTCGTCGTCGGCATCCGGTCCGGCACCACCGTCTACGTCGAGGCGGCGCTGGTGATCGGGCTCCTCGGGTTCGTGGCGACCGTGGCGCTGGCGAAGTTCCTGACGAGAGGCGAGGTGATCGAATGACGCCGCCGGTCGAGGTCCCTGCCTGGGCGGCGCTCCTCACGGGGCTGCTGGTTCTGGTCGGCGCCGGTCTCACGTTGATCGGGTGCCTGGGCTTCCTGCGCCTCGGCACCTTCTACGACCGGGTGCACCCCCCGACGCTCGGCACGACGGCCGGCGCCACCTGCGTCGTCCTGGCCTCGATCATCCACCTCTCGGTCGTCAACGGGCAGACGGTTCTGGGGCAGGCCCTGATCGTCCTGTTCGTGACCGTGACGACGCCGGTCACGCTGATGCTCCTGGTCCGGGCGGCGGTGTCCCGGGATCGCCGCGAAGGCCGGGAGCCGATCGGCGAGTCGACCCCGCCGCTGGCGCGGGGGGAGGAAATCGCCGGGCGTCGCGCACGGTAACCGTGGTCCCGCTCTCGATCCTCGACCTCGTCCGGATCACCGAAGGCGGCAGCGTCCGCACGGCGCTCGACAACGCGCGCGACCTCGCCCGCCACGCCGAAGGGTTGGGCTACCGCCGCTTCTGGGTGGCCGAGCACCACAACATCCCGAGCATCGCCAGCGCGGCGACGTCGCTCGTCGTCGCGCACGTCGCGGCCGGGACGCAGACGATCCGCGTCGGGGCCGGCGGCATCATGCTGCCCAACCACTCGCCGCTCGTCATCGCCGAGCAGTTCGGGACGCTCGCCCACCTCTTCCCGGGTCGGATCGACCTCGGGCTCGGCCGCGCACCGGGAACCGATCCGGCGACCGTCGAGGCGCTCCGCCGCTCGCCGGACGCCGCGGAGCGCTTTCCCGAGGACGTGCTCGAGCTACAGGCGCTGCTCGCCCCGGCGAGCCGGGGCAGCGCATCCAGGCCATCCCGGGCGTGGGGACGGAGGTGCCGCTCTGGATCCTCGGGTCGAGCACGTTCGGCGCGGCGCTCGCCGCGGAACTCGGTCTCCCGTACGCGTTCGCCTCGCACTTCGTGCCCGAGCTGCTCCTGCCGGCCCTCGCCCTCTACCGCAGCCGCTTCAAGCCGTCGCGGCAGCTCGATCGCCCCTACGCCATGGTCGGCGTGAACGTCATCGCCGCCGAGACGGACGCCGAGGCGCGCCGGCTCTGGACGACGCAGCAGATGGCCTTCACCGCCTGGTCATGGCCATGCTCGCCCGCTCGATCGCCGGCTCTCCGCGCACGGTGCACGCCGGCATCGACGCGCTCGTTGCCGAAGCCGGCGCCGACGAGCTCATCATCGTCTCGGACGTCTACGACCACGCGGCGCGGCTACGCTCCTTCGAGCTCATCGCCGCCCGGCAGGGCGGTCCCCCCTCGCCATCGCCTCCTGGCGCCGCCCGAGCCAGAGGGCGTTGAGGAGCCAGGCGAGCGAGATCGGCACGGCGACGAAGCCGACTCCCGAGACCCCGAGACCGAGGACGCCCATGAGGGCGTACGACCAGGCGCCGACCTGGTCGCCGGCGCGGTAGACGAACGTGTCGATGAAGCTCTTGGCCTTGTACTTGTCCTCCCGCCCGAGGACCGTGAAGAGGATCTCGCGGGTCGGCCGCGCGAGGGCGAAGTTGCCGGCGCGGCGCAGGACCTGGAAGGCGACGACCGCCGCGAGCGTCGGCGCGACGCCGAGGGCGAAGAAGCCCATGACGCTCAGCAGGGGGAGGAGCGTCAGCGTGAGGGCGACGCCGAGCGCCGCGAGGACCCGGCCGGTCACGAAGAGCTGCGCGAGGAGCGTGAGGGTGTTGACGGCGAGGTCGACGTTGGCGAAGAAGACGGTTCGCGCGGCGCGGTCGGCGAAGCTCTCGGCCACGATGCTCGCCTGCTGGAAGTAGAGGAAGGTGGACAGGATCGTGAAGAGGAGCATGTAGAGGCTGATGTTGAGCAGGTAGGGGGAGCGGACCGCCTGGACCAGGCCGGCCAGCGCCGAGCCGCCGATCGCCACGGCGTCGGGATCGTCCGCCCTGGGCGCGTCGCCGAGGCGGTGGGACAGGCGCGAGAGGCGCCGGACGCTCAGGACGGCGACCTCGAGGAGGGCGACCGAGAGGAGCAGCAGGGCCGCCGGGCCGACGAGGCGGACGAGCGTGGAGGTGAGCAGCGAGCCGGCGATCCCCCCGAGCGTTCCGCCGGCGGCGATGAAGCCGAAGAGCCGCCGGCTCTGGCCCGAGTCGAAGATGTCGACCATGAGGGCCCAGAAGACCGAGACCACGAAGAGGTTGAAGACCGCGGTCCAGACGTAGAAGACGCGCCCCACCCACACGTGCACGCTGCCGGTCGAGAGGAGGAAGAGCGCGAGGAAGAGGACCAGGTTCGCCATGAAGAACCGGTAGGTGACCGCGATGAACCGGACGCGCGCGAGGCGCGAGACGAGCAGGCCGAAGAGGGGGTTGGCGGCGGCCATCGCGACGAGCGTTCCGGTGAAGAGCCACGGCAGGTTGGCGACGCCGCCGGCCACGCCCGCCTCGTCGCGGATGGGGCGGATGACGTAGTACGCCGACAGGATCGAGAAGAAGTAGACCCAGGCCCAGGCGAGGGCCTCCGCCTCCCCGGGGCGCACGTCGACCACGCGGCGAAGGAGCCGCGTCAAGGGGCCGCTCGGGGCAGGGGAGCCGGTCACGGGGTCGTCGTTCACGGCAGGCACCGCCTCGCGTCCGGCTCTAGAGGCCGTCGATGAACTGCTCCATCCGTCGGCGCATCGCCGCGGTCGGCAGCCGCCCCCGGGCGGCGCCGAGGTTGTCGACGAGGTAGCGGACCCGCGCGGTGCCGGGGATCACGCAGGTGACGGCCGGATGGGCGATGACGTACTTGAGGAAGAACTGTGCCCAGCTCTCGCAGTCGAACTCGCGCGCCCACTCGGGCAGCGCCTTCCCCTCGACCGCCCGGAAGAGGCGGCCGCGGCCGAAGGGGAGGTTGACCATGACCCCCATGCCGCGATCGGCCGCGAGCGGCAGGATCCGCTCGCCCGCCCCCCGGTTGTCGAGCGCGTAGTCCACCTGGATCATGTCGAGCGTCTCGGCCCGCATCGTCCGCTCGAAGTCGGCGTACTGGCGGTCGAACGACGTCGTGATCCCGATGTGCCGGATGCGGCCCCGCTCTTTCCACTCGCGGAGGGTCGCGAGCTGCGTGGCGGTGTCCTGGAGGTTGTGGACGGCCACGAGGTCGAGCGTCGTGGTCCGCAGTCGGCGCATCGACGTCTCGAGCTGGGCGATTCCGGCCTCCCGGCCGGTCGCGCCGACCTTGGTCGCGAGGAAGAGCCGATCGCGCACGCCGAGCGCCGACACGAGGTCGCCGACGACCGACTCGGCCGACCCGTACGACGGCGCCGTGTCGATCACGCGGCCGCCCGAGGCCGCGAAGCGCCGCAGCACCTCGGACAGCTCGGCGCGCGCCTCGGCCGTCGCGCTCACGTCGTAGCGTCGCGCGGTGCCGATGCCGATGACCGGCAGGCTCTCGCCGGACGAGGGGATCCGTCGCTCGATGAGCGCGGGCTCCGCCGACGCCGCGACGGCGCGCGGCAGGAAGGGGGACGCGGCGATGACCGCGCCGGCTCGCAGAAGGTCTCGACGGGTCGGGCTCATGGTGATGCTCCTCCCGGGCGGCACGTCCGGCCGCCCATGATACCCGATAACCCGCAGGACGGCGCGACGCGGTGGCACGCCCGCACAATCCGCTCGCCGTCGATCGTTGACGTGGTTACAATTCCCACGCCCGGGGAGAGGAGGAGCCGTGAACGCGCCGTACGAGGGATCGGTATCGGCCTACGACTACATCGTGCTGCGGGACGTCATGGTGCCGATGCGGGATGGGGTCCGTCTCGCGACGGACGTCTATCTGCCCGCCCTGCACGGGAAACCTGCGCCAGGCCCGTTCCCGGTCGTCGTGGAGCGGACGCCGTACGACAAGCGGCGGGCCTGGCACTCCATCACGGGCCGATACTTCGCCCGGCGCGGCTACGCGGCCGTCTTGCAGGACGTGCGCGGCCGGTGGGGATCGGAAGGGGAGTTC
>DATCKS010000005.1:0-10288 GCA_036562265.1 Thermodesulfobacteriota bacterium
CGCCGAGATCGTCGACGCCGTGTTCAGGCACCGGGCCCACCTCGAGGCCCAGGGGCGCATGGGGGCCCTTCGCCGGGAGCGGGCGCGGCGGGAGTTCCTGGACCTCCTGCGCGACCGGCTCCTCGACGACGCGATCGCGAGGATCGGCGGCGAGGCGGGGATCGAGCGAGTGGTCGGCCGGCTGGCCGAGCGGGAGACCGACCCGTACAGCGAGGTCGAGCGGATCGTCGGGGGCGGTCGCGAGTCGCGGCCCGTCGCGTCCGCATGCGGAGACCGGGGAACGGTAGAAACCTGACCCCGTTCGAGAGGAGATGGACATGGCGAGTTCGGAGGTCGTCATCCTGGGCGGCGCGCGGACGCCGATCGGGACCTTCGGCGGCACCCTCAAGGACCTCTCGGCCGTCGACCTCGCGGTCGTGGCGGCGAAGGCCGCCATCGAGCGGTCGGGCGTCGAGCCGGGCGAGGTGCAGCAGGCGATCGTCGGCAACGTCATCCAGTCGTCGTCGGTCGACGGCGCCTACCTCGCGCGGCACGTCGCCCTCAGGGCCGGTTGCCCCGTCGAGACGCCGGCGCTCACGGTGAACCGGCTCTGCGGCTCGGGCTTCCAGGCGGTCGTCTCGGCCGCCGAGCAGATCCTGCTCGGCGAGGCCGAGGTCGTCCTGGCCGGCGGCACCGAGTCGATGAGCCAGGCGCCCCACATCATCCGCGGCGCTCGCTTCGGCCTCGGCCTCGGGCAGGGGAAGCTCGAGGACGCCCTCTGGGACGCGCTGACCGACACGCTGCCCGGGATGCCGATGGGGATCACGGCCGAGAACCTCGCGGTCGAGTACGGCATCAGCCGCGAGGAGGTCGACCGGTTCGCCTTCGAGAGCCAGAGGCGGGCGAGGGCGGCCATCGAGGCGGGCCGCCTCGCGGAGGAGATCGTCGCCGTCGAGGTCACGGGGAAGAAGGGGACCACCACGTTCACGACCGACGAGCACCCGAGGTTCGACACGACGCTCGAGGCGCTCGCGAAGCTCAGGCCGGTCTTCAAGCCGGACGGCGTCGTCACGGCCGGCAACGCGAGCGGCATCGGCGACGGCGCGGCGATGCTCGTGGTCGCACCGGCGAAGACCGCGACGCGTCGCGGCGTACGGCCCCTCGGTCGCCTCGTCTCGTGGGGCCTTGCCGGGTGCCGGCCCGAGATCATGGGGATCGGGCCGGTGCAGGCGTCGAAGAACGCCCTGCGCAAGGCCGGCCTCAGGCTCGATCAGATGGACCTCGTGGAGGTCAACGAGGCGTTCGCCGCGCAGTACCTGGCCGTCGAGCGCGCACTCGATCTCGACCGCGCGCGGACCAACGTGAACGGCGGCGCCATCGCCCTCGCGCACCCGGTCGGCATGTCGGGGGCCCGGCTGACGCTCACCATCCTGCACGAACTCAGGCGCCGCAAGGGCCGCTACGGGCTCGCCGCCGCCTGCATCGGCGGGGGCCAGGGGATCGCGGTCGTCGTCGAGGCCTACTAGGGGGCCGTCCGCAGGGGCCGGGCGCGCGGTCAGCCGGGGCGCGCCGGCACGCCGGGCCGGGTCCCGGCCGCATCACCAAGCCCGGCGGAAGGGAGGTACCCACGTTGCACACGCCCGTTCGAACGGTCGGCGTCGTCGGCTGCGGGCTCATGGGGTCCGGCATCGCGCAGGTGGCCGCCCAGGCGGGCTACGCCGTCCGGGTGCGGGAGGTGGACCGGCCGACGCTCGAGAAGGGGCTCGGCCGCATCGACCAGTTCCTGTCGCGCGCGGTCGAGAAGGGGAAGCTCACGGCCGCCGATCGCGAGAAGGCGCTCGGCAACCTCCGGGGGACGACGAGCCTCGGCGACCTTTCGGACTGCGACCTCGTCATCGAGGCGATCGTCGAGGAGATCGAGGCGAAGAAGGTCCTCTTCCGGGAACTCGACGGCCTCTGCCCGCCGAGGACCATCTTCGCGACCAACACCTCGTCGCTCACGGTCATCGAGATGGCGGCCGCGACGACGCGCCCCGATCGCTTCGCCGGGCTGCACTTCTTCAACCCGGTGCCGCTCATGCCGCTCGTGGAGGTCGTGCGGACCATCGCCACGTCCGACGCCACGTTCGAGACGGTGCGCGCCTTCGCCGTCGGCCTCGGCAAGACCCCGATCGTGGCGAAGGACCGCGGCGGCTTCATCGTGAACTACCTCCTCGTCCCGTACCTGCTCGACGCCGTGCGGGCGCTCGAGGCAGGGGTCGCCTCCGTGACCGACATCGACCAGGGGATGCGGCTCGGCTGCGGCTATCCGATGGGCCCGTTCACGCTCCTCGACTTCATCGGCCTCGACACCGCCTTCAAGGTGGCCGAGGTGCTCTTCCAGGAGTACCGCGAGCCGCGCTACGCCCCGCCGCCGCTCCTGCGCAAGATGGTGCTGGCGGGCTACCTGGGGAAGAAGAGCGGCAAGGGCTTCTACACCTACGACGCCGACCCGCCGACCGTCACCCCGCTGGGGCTGTAGGAGACCGTCCGTGAGCGCCTACGAGAACCTCCTCTTCGAGATCGACGACCGCGTGGCGGTCGTCACCGTGAACCGGCCGCAGAAGCTCAACGCGCTGAACGCGGCGACCATCGCGGAGCTGACCGACGCCTTCACGCGCGTCAGGGACGACGCGTCGATCGGCGCGGCGGTCCTCACCGGCGCGGGCGACAAGGCCTTCGTCGCCGGGGCCGACATCGCCGAGATCCGCGGCCTCGATGCGGCCTCGGGCCGGGCGCTGGCCGAGCGGGGCCAGGCGCTCACCCGGCTGATGGAGCGCGCCGGCAAGCCGGTGATCGCGGCCATCGGCGGCTACGCGCTCGGCGGCGGGTGCGAGCTCGCGATGGCGTGCCACCTGCGTGTCGCGGCGCGCAACGCCCGACTGGGGCAACCCGAGGTGAATCTCGGTATCATCCCGGGATACGGCGGCAGCCAGCGTCTCGCCCGGCTCGTCGGCGAGGGAAAGGCCATGGAGCTGATCCTGACGGGCGCCATGGTGACGGCCGACGAGGCGGCCGCGCTCGGCCTCGTCAACCGCGTCGTCGAGCCTGGCGAGGCGCGCGCCGCGGCGGTGGCCTGGGCTCGCGAGCTGGTCGGCACGAAGCCGCCGCTCGCGCTCAGGGCCGCCATCGAGGCGGTGCACGAGGGGCTCTCGATGAGCCTCGACGAGGGGTTGGCGCTGGAGGCGCGGCTCTTCGGCACGCTCTGCGGGACCGAGGACATGCGCGAGGGGACGGCCGCGTTCCTCGAGAAGCGCGCCGCGAAGTTCACGGGACGATGACCAGCGGCAGGGAGACCAGGGCCGGATGCCAGGGCGCAAGGCGCGCGGTTCCGACAGCTCGAAGAGGAAGGCGCCGACCGCCACGCAGGTTTCGTCGGGGGGCGTGATCTACCGCGCGACGCCGGACGGGGGCGCGGAGGTGGCGCTGATCGCCTACACGGGCCGCGGCGGCGGGCGCGTGTGGTGTCTGCCCAAGGGGGGCGTCGAGCCGAACGAGAGCCTGGAGGAGACGGCCCGCCGGGAGGTCCTCGAGGAGACGGGGCTCTCGGGCGACGTCGAGGCCAAGCTCGGCACCATCCAGTACTGGTACTACGGCCGGCAGGAGCGGGTCCGCTACCACAAGAGCGTCCACTTCTTCCTCCTCCGCTTCCGGGAGGGGCGGACGGAGGACCACGACCGGGAGGCCGAGGAGGTCCGCTGGTTCCCCCTCGGCGACGCGGTGGAGGCCCTCACCTACGAGAACGAGCGCGCCATCCTCCTGCGCGCGAGCGCCGCCATCCGCGAACGGCTCGGCCTCGCGGGCGCCGGCGAGGGAGGCGAGTGACCGCCCGATCCGGGACCCGGCTCGCGCTGGGTCTCCTCTTCGCCGTCAACCTGCTCAACTACATCGACCGATACGTCATCGCGGCCCTCGTCGAGCCGATCAAGGCCGAGTTCGGCCTCTCGGACACCCAGCTCGGCTTCCTCCCCTTCGCGTTCCTCCTGATCTACACCGCGGCGTCGCCCCTGGTCGGGCTCGCGGCCGACCGCGCCCCCCGCAAGGGGATCATGGCGGGCGGCGTCGCGCTCTGGAGCCTCGCGACAGGCGCCGCGGCCGGCGCCTGGTCGTACGCGTCGCTCTTCGCCACCCGCGCCCTGGTCGGCGTTGGCGAGGCCACCTTCGGCACGATCGGTCCCGCCTGGATCTCCGACCTCGTGCCGCGGGAGCGGCGGGCGCGCGCGCTCATGGTTTTCTACGTCGCCACGCCGGTCGGCGCGGCGCTCGGCTACCTCATGGGAGGCGTCGTCGGCGCGCGGTGGGGGTGGCGGGAGGCGTTCCTCGTGGCCGGTCTCCCGGGGCTCGTCCTGGCAGCCGCCCTCCTCGGCCTGCGGGAGCCGGCGCGCGGCGCCACCGAGCCGCAGGGGGCCGCCACCCGGCCCGCCGTCCGCGACGACTACGTCGCCCTGGTCAAGACGCCGAGCTACCTGATCAACGTCGCCGGCAGCACGCTCTACACCTTCGCGATCGGCGGCCTGTCGTACTGGATGCCGGCCTTCCTGACGCGCGTCCACGACGTCCCGCTCGATCGGGCGGGGTTCGTCATGGGGGCGATCGTCGCCCTGGCCGGCCTGGTCGGCGTCGTCGCCGGCGGGTGGCTCGGCGATCTCCTCTTCGCGCGGACGCCGACGGGGCACTTCCTCGTGTCGGGGTGGGGGATGGTGCTCGGGACGCCGTTCGCGGTCCTGGCGTTCCTCTCGCCGTCGTTGCCGGTCGTCTACGGCGCCACGTTCGTGGCGGTCGTGCTCCTCTTCCTCAACACGGGGCCGCTCAACGCCGTGCTCGTCAACGTCACGCGGCCCGAGGTGCGCGCCACCGCGATCGCGCTCCACATCTTCGTCATCCACGCCCTGGGCGACATCGTCTCGCCGCCGCTCATCGGGTGGATCTCCGACCTGTCGGACCTGCGGCACGCGGTGCTGGTGACGACGCCGGTGGCCATGGCGGCCGGCGGCGTGGTGATCCTCGCCGGCACGCGGGCGCTCGCCGCCGATCTGGCGCGCCTTGCCGCCCCCCGGGAGCGGGTCTAACATGACGAGTCTGGACAGGGGGTAAGGATGGGCAGCCAGCCAGCGCTCCGGGCGCTCGTCGAGGCGTTCGATCGTCACGTCCGGCCCGGCACGTTTCCGCTGGCCGTGCGCATGCTCCGTCCGGGCGAGGCGGTGCCCGACAAGGCGCGCGCGCCGAGGCGCGACCTCGGGTTCCAGACCGCCATCTGCCAGGCGTTCGGCCTCGCGCGGCGATACGGCTGGACGCTCGCCGTGGGGAAGGACGACCTCTCCTGTCCGCTCGGCGCGACCGCGTTCGGCTTCGCCCCGCTGGTCGACTACTACGCGGAGGGGCACGCCTGCGCCGGCTTCTACACCGCCACCGCCGAGGCGGGCGCGCGGAGCGAGGCGGCCGTGCCGAAGTTCCCGCACGGCGCCTACGAGCGGATCGTGGTGGGGCCGGCCGCGCGGGCCACCTTCGACCCGGACCTGGTCATGGTCTACGCGAGCAGCGCCCAGGTGCTGCGCCTCGTGACGGCCGCGCTCTACGACCGCGGCGGCGCGCTCACCACCCAGATCAGCGGCCGGATCGACTGCGCCGACCTCGTCATCCGCACCATGCAGACCGGCGAGTGCCAGGTGGTGCTCCCCTGCTACGGGGACCGCATCTTCGCCCAGACGCAGGACCACGAGATGGCCTTCACCGTCCCGGCCGGCCGCTTCGAGGCGGTCGTCCAGGGGCTCGACGGGACGGCGAAGGGGGGCATCCGCTACCCGATTCCCTCGTTCCTCCGGTACACGGGGGAGTTCCCGCCGGCGTACACGAAGGTGCGGGAGTTCTGGCCGAATGAGTAAGGTCGTCTCCCTCGCCGAGGCGGCCGCGCTCGTCCGCGACGGCGACACGCTCGCGCTCGGCGGCAACCTCCTGCACCGCATCCCGGCCGCGTTCGCGCGCGCCCTCGCCCGCGCCGGCCGCCGGCGCCTCGAGCTGGTCAAGACCGCCGCCGCCTACGACGTCGACCTCCTCTGCGCGGCCGGCGCCGTCGCGACGGTCCACGCGGGGTACGTCGGCTACGAGACCCACGGCATGGCGCCGGCCTACCGGCGCGCCGTCGAGTCGGGCGCCGTGACCGCGGCCGAGCACGCCTGCACGACGGTCATCGCCGCGCTGCGCGCCGCCGCCTTCGGCGTGCCGTTCCAGCCGGTCGCCGGCCTCGACGGCAGCGACCTGCCGGCCGCGCGGGGGTGGCGTCGCATCGCGGACCCCTACGGCCGCGGCGGCGAGGTCGTCGTGATCCCGTCGATCCGGCCCGACTGGGCGGTCCTGCACGTGCAGGTGGCCGACGCCCAGGGCAACGGCCGCATCCTCGGCGCGCCGTACGAGGACCCGCTCATGGCGCGCGCCGCGCGCCGCGTGATCCTCACCGCCGAGCGGCTCGTGCCGTCGGCCGACCTCGCCAGGGAACCGGAGCTGACGCAGGTGCCCGGCTTCGCCGTGGCCGCCGTCGTGCACGCCCCGGGGGGCGCCTGGCCCGGCTCCTGCCACGGGTTCTACGACGTCGACGCCGCGGCGCTCGACGAGTGGCTCCGCGCGGCGAGGGAGCCCGCGCGGCTCGCCGCCCATCTCGAGGCGGCGCGGTGAGCGCCGGCCGCGACGTCCCGACCCAGATGATCGTCGCCATGGCCCGCCGCCTGAGGGACGGCGAGACGGTCTTCTACGGCGTCGCCTCGCCGCTGCCGCTCCTGGCGACGCGCCTCGCCCAGCGCCGCCACGCGCCGCGGCTCACCCCGCTCAACATCCCGGGCGGGGTCGGCGCCACGCCGCCGGCGCCGCGCTCGGGGTCGACCGTGGGCCCCGACATGCTGGCCGGCTCGCCGGCGGTCTTCCCCCTCATGGACATCTTCGACCTCTCGGCGCGCGGCGGCCTCGACGTGGTCTTCCTGTCGGGCGTGCAGATCGACCCGACCGGCGCGATCAACATGAGCGCCATCGGCGACCTCGAAAGGCCCCGGACGAAGCTGCCGGGCGGCGCGGGAAGCGCCTGTCTCATGCCGACGGCGCGGCGCGTCCTCCTCTGGCGCAGCCGTCACGACCCGAGGAGCTTCGTCGAGCGCCTCGACTTCCGGACCGCAGCCGGCAACGTCGAGGCGGTGGTGACACCGCTCGCCGTCCTCGCCCGCGTCGAGGGCCGGCTCGCGGTGGAGAGCGTCCACGAGGGGATGACGCTCGACGAGGTGCGCGCCGCGACCGGTTTCCCGATCGACCCGGTCGGGGGGCGCGGGGCGGGCGTCCCCGTCACGCCTCCTCCGACGGCCGACGAGCGCGCCGTCCTCGACGACCTCGACCCCGCGCGCGTGCGCGACCTGGAGTTCCGATGACGCTGCCCCTCGAAGGCATTCGCGTGCTCGACCTCACCCGCGTCCTGGCCGGCCCGTACTGCACGATGATCCTGGGCGACCTCGGCGCCGACGTGGTGAAGGTGGAACCGGTGCCGAACGGCGACGAGACGCGCAGCTGGGGGCCGCCCTTCCAGGGGGGCGAGAGCACCTACTTCCTCGCGATCAACCGCAACAAGCGGAGCCTCGCGCTCGACCTCAAGCAGGCGGCCGCCCTCGAGGCGGCGCGCCGGCTCGCCGCGAGGGCCGACGTGGTGGTGGAGAACTTCCGGCCCGGCGTGGCCGAGCGGCTCGGCCTCGGCGCCAGGGCCCTCACGGCCGCCCATCCGAGCCTCGTCTACTGCTCCATCTCGGCCTTCGGTCAGAACGGGCCGGGACGCGACCGGCCGGGCTACGACCTCGTCGTGCAGGCCGCGTCGGGGATGATGTCGGTGACCGGGGAGGCCGACGGGCCGCCGGTGAAGGTCGGCATCGCCATCGCGGACATCCTCACCGGCATGAACGCCGCCATCGCCATCGTCGCGGCGCTCCACGCGCGTCCGGCGCGGGGCGGCCGCGGCGGCGTCGTGGACGCGGCGCTCTACGACAGCCTGATCGCCTTCCTCTCGACCCTGGTCACCGGGTTCACGGCCACCGGCCGGCCGCCGACGCGCTGGGGCTCGGCGCACCCGCAGATCGTGCCGTACCAGGGCTTCCGCGCGGCCGACGGCGACCTCGTCGTCTGCGTCACGAACGAGAAGTTCTGGCAGAGCCTCTGCGACCTCCTCGAGCGGCCTGACCTGAAGGACGACCCCCGGTTCGCCACGAACCCCGATCGCGTCGCCCACCGGGAGGCGTTGCTGCCGCTCCTCGAGGCGGCGTTTGCCACGAAGCCGGTGGCCGAGTGGATGAGACGGCTCGAGGCGGCCGGCATCCCGGCGGCGCCCATCCGGACGCTCGACGCGGCGCTGGCCGACCCGGTGGTCGAGGCGCGCGGGATGCTGGCCGCCGTGGAGCACGCGACGGCCGGCACGGTTCGCATGCCGGGCATCCCCTGGCAGGGCGACGCCGCGCCGACCGCGATCCGGCGCCCGCCGCCGCGCCTCGGCGAGCACACCGACGAGATCCTCGCGGAGATCGGCTACGACGCCGCCGACATCGCGCGCATGCGCGCCTCGGGGGCGGTGCGGTGACCCCCGCGCGGCTCGTGGCCGAGGGGATCGTCAAGCGCTTCGGGGGGCTCACGGCGCTGGCCGGCGTGAGCCTCTCGGTCGAACCGGGGGAGATCGTCGGGCTCATCGGACCGAACGGCGCCGGCAAGACCACGCTCTTCGCCATCCTCTCGGGTTTCCTGCGGCCCGATGCCGGCCGGGTCCGCCTCGGCGAGCGCGACCTCACGGGGCGGCCGCCTCACGAGGTCTGCCGGCTCGGGGTCGCCCGCACGTTCCAGCTCGTCCGGCCCTTCGCCCGCCTCTCGGTGCTCGAGAACGTCGCCGTCGCCGCCCTCGTCCGCCATCCGACGCGGCGGGAGGCGCTCGACGCCGCCCGGCGGGCCCTGGCGCGGGTGGGCCTCGAGGCGCGAGCCGACCAGCCGGCCGCGAGCCTGCCGCTCGGCCTGCGCAAGCGGCTCGAGATCGCGCGCGCCCTGGCCACCGAGCCGGCGGTGCTCCTGCTCGACGAGACGCTGGCCGGCCTCACCGCCGGCGAGACGGACGACATGGTAGCGGCGCTCGGCCGGCTTCGGGAGGCGGGGATGGCGCTGGTCGTCATCGAGCACGTCATGCGCGCGGTCATGGCGCTCTCGGACAGGATCGTCGTCCTGCACCACGGCGAGGTGATCGCCTCGGGGACGCCGGCGGCGGTCTCGGCGGATCCGAAGGTGATCGAGGCCTACCTGGGCGACGACCGGCAGGACGACGCCCGGCCGCGCACGGTCGCGCCGTGACCGTGCGGCGGCGCGAGGCGAGGCGGAGCGCCGCGATCGACCCGCCCCGCGGCCTCCAGGCGACGCGGGTCAGGGCCGCCGCGCGCCTCGGGTACGGCGGGGTCGCGCGGCAGGCGTCCGGTCTCTACCTCCTCGGCCCCGACCGGGAGCAGTACCTCGACGCGGCAGGGGGACCGGAGCGGCCGCTCGGACACGCGCATCCGGCGCTCACGGCCGCGGCGCGCGAGGCGGCCCAGGCCGGCGCGGCGGCGAGCCCGTTGCTGGTCGATCCGGAGACGGCGGCGGTGTCGGCGCGGCTCGCGCGGATCGCGCCGGCGAACGCTCATGGCGCGACCGTGCGCGGCCGGGCGTCGTCCTGCCGGTCGTCGCCCAGGTAGGCCTCGATCACCGTCGGATCCGCCGAGACCGCCGCCGGCGTCCCCGAGGCGATCACCTCGCCGTGGTGCAGGACGACGATCCGGTCCGAGAGCGCCATGACCGCGCGCATGACGTGCTCGATGACGACCAGCGCCATCCCCGCCTCCCGCAGCCGGCCGAGCGCCGCCACCATGTCGTCCGTCTCGCCGGCGGTGAGGCCGGCCAGCGTCTCGTCGAGCAGGAGCACCGCCGGCTCGGTGGCCAGCGCGCGCGCGATCTCGAGGCGCTTGCGCAGGCCGAGCGGCAGGCTCGCGGCCGGCTGGTCGGCTCGCGCCTCGAGGCCGACCCGCGCGAGGGCCCGCCGGGCGGCGTCGAGCGCCTCCCGCCGCGTCGGATGGCGGACGAGGGCGGCGACGGCGACGTTCTCGAGCACCGAGAGGCGGGCGAAGGGGCGGACGAGCTGGAACGTGCGGGCGACCCCGAGCCGGCAGACCTCGTGAGGCGGCCGCCCCGTGAGGTCGCGCTCGCCGAGGCGCACGCGGCCGGCGTCGGGCCGCAGGAAGCC
>DATCKS010000251.1:0-1791 GCA_036562265.1 Thermodesulfobacteriota bacterium
GAGCACCCCCTGGAAGGCCGCCTCGACCGCCTTCGCGTCGAAGCGCCCCGCGGCGGCCGTCCGCTCGAGCGCCGCGGTCAGCTCGCGGAGCGGCTCGAGCACCTCCGGCGTGAGGTGCTTCTCGGCGGCCCGCGGCTCGTACTCGATGCGGGTCTTGAAGTAGAAGGCGCCGAAGTCGGCCATCTCGACGAGCGTCTTCGAGCGCTCCTTGAGCGTCTCCACCACGCGCAGGAGCCACTCGTCGACCTCGACGCGGAAGCCGCGGCGCTCGAGGTGCGGCACGAGGAGCCTCGCGAGCCGCGCGGTGTCGGCCCGCTTCATCCACTGGTGGTTCACCCAGAGCAGCTTCTCGGGGTTGAACACGGCGGCCGACTTGCCGACGCCCGAGAAGTCGAAGAGCCGGATCATCTCCTCGAGCGAGAAGATCTCCTGGTCGCCGTGGGACCAGCCGAGGCGGACGAGGTAGTTGGCGAGCGCCTCGGGGAGGTAGCCCATCTCGCGGTACTCGGTGACGGCGGTCGCCCCGTGCCGCTTCGAGAGCTTCTGCCGATCCGGCCCCATGATCATCGAGACGTGGCCGAAGCGGGGCAACGGGAGCCCGAGCGCCTCGTAGATGGCGATCTGTCGCGGCGTGTTGGCGAGGTGGTCGTCGCCCCGCACGACGTGCGTGATGCGCATGTCCGCGTCGTCCACGACGACGGCGAAGTTGTAGGTCGGCCAGCCGTCGCTGCGCAGGATCACCAGGTCGTCGAGTTCGGCGTTGTCGAACGTCACCGGCCCCTTGACGAGGTCGTCCACCGTCGTCGCGCCGGTTTGCGGCGCCACGAAGCGGACCGCGTGCGGTCCGGCGGGGCGCGAGGTGCGGCCCCGGCAGGTCCCGGGGTACATCGGCCGCCGCCCCTCGGCCAGCGCCTGCTTGCGGTACGCCTCGAGGGTCTCCGGGGTGCAGGTGCAGTAATAGGCCCGGCCCGCGGCGAGCAGGCGCTCGACCGCGGCGAGGTAGAGGTCGCGCCGCTCGGTCTGGTAGTAGGGACCCTCGTCCCAGTCGAGCCCGCACCACCGCATGCCGTCGAGGATCGCCTCGATCGCCTCCGGGGTCGACCGCTCGCGGTCGGTGTCCTCGATGCGCAGGATGAAGGTGCCGCCGACGTGACGGGCGTAGAGCCAGTTGAAGAGCGCCGTGCGGAGCCCGCCGATGTGCAGGTAGCCGGTCGGGCTCGGGGCGAAACGCAGGCGCGCGGGCAACGCGGTGTCCATGCGGGGCGCGAGTCCTCCGTGTTCGGGATGCGACGAGTGCGAGTGTACCACCCGCACCGCCGGCGCCGCCTTAAAGCCTCTCCCCGCAAGGGCTTTCCGCAGCGGCCCGGCGGTCTCGGAAGGCCGGTACCCCCTTGACAAGGGAGGTAGCCTCTATGTACCGTTCACCATTCGCGGGCCGGGGGGCCCAAAGGCACACTGATCATGAAGCTCAGGATCGACGAGGTTCCGACCACCGGGGTCCACCTCCGGTGGGAAGAGCCCGCCGAGTCGCTCGCCGTGCGATTCGCAGGTGAGCGAGGAGGGGGCGCGGGCGCCCCGGTCGATGCCTCCGCCCTGGTGCCGATTCGTGTCGACCTGGAGGTGGCTCGCGTCGAGCGGACGCTCGCCGTCATGGGCCGGGTCGAGACGACGGTGGGGCTCGAATGCTCCCGGTGCCTCGCCCCGGTACAGGCTCGGATGGCGCTGCCCACGGCGCTCCTGTTCGTGCCGGCCAGGCCCGGCGCGGCGGAGTACGAGGACACGCCCGAAGAC
>DATCKS010000256.1:0-6546 GCA_036562265.1 Thermodesulfobacteriota bacterium
GTACTCGAAGGGGGGATAGGTCACGTCGCTGCCGACGACGAGGACCCCGGCCTTCTTGATCCGGTCGACGCCTGGACCGGCGTCGGCCGGCCGCGCGACCGCGAGGACGGTCACGCCGGCCAGGGCGACGGCCGCCGCGGCCCGGATGAGTCGCTGCACGAACATGGGATGTGGCCCTCCAGGGTCCGCGGCGGGGTCGCCGCCGACGACCCTCGAGCCCATCATAGGGACGGCGTTCAGACGCTGTCAAACCAGGGGGGCCCGGCGCCGGCCTCACTTCCCCTTGCGCCGCTCCGCCTTGAGCTGCTGCTCGAGCTGGAAGAAGCGCGGCAGCGCCTCCGGGCTCTTCATCAGCTCGCGCTGGACGCGGGCGAAGTGGTCGAACGACACGCCGCTCCCCTCGAGCGCCCGCTCGACCGCACGCCGGTCCGCGCCGGTGATGTCGCGGGCCGGGTCGCCCGACGCCTCGACCTTCGGATAGACCTCGATCGCCTTCTCCTCGATGAGCGCGTGCGCGGTCGCGAGCGCCCTGAGGTCGCTGTCGGTGAGTGTGGCGCCGTCCGCGCCGTGGACCTCCCCGACCGCCGCGCCGAACAGGACCATCGCGGCGATCGCCAGCGCCGCCGCACCCCTGCCAACCTTGATCACGTGCATCGCTGCCTCCACGCGAGGGTGACGGCGCGATCGTCGCACGGCAAGTAAGCTCCTGCAACCTTCTTATATAAGGGTAGGCTATGTCGAGGAATACGTCTGGCGTAAGTGATCTGTAAGTGAGCGTCGGCGCCGCGGATCTGCCCGCGTCCCCTCCCCCGTCGCCGCCTCCGCGCAGGTCGCCGCCCGTCTCTCGGAAACCTTCGGACCCGGAGCCACGGCGGCCGACCCGTTGCCTGCCCGCCAACCTCTCGCTTCACCGTGGATGGCCGGGTCGGTTGCTGCGCTCGGCCGCGCCTCGACGCCGCGGCAACGGGGTCGCGAGAGTCGTGGCGGCGCGGCCCCGGCCTGGCCGGGGTCCGAAACGACGAGAGCCGGAAGCCACGTCGGGGACGCGGTCTTCCGGCTCGTGGGGCAGGTCCAGGAGTGGTCGGGGAACCGGGATTTGAACCCGGGGCCTTTCGGTCCCGAACCGAACGCGCTACCAGGCTGCGCTATTCCCCGTTGCGGTTGAAAACCCGATCCTTGTACCACGCGGCCGCCCGGCTCGCAACGGGCCAGGGCTCGCCGACCCTCGCCGGTCAGCGGGGCGGCGGCGCGCCGAGCCCGATCAGGCGCGTGAGACCCGCCTCGCGGGCCGCGGCAACGGCGGCGTCGAGTTCCTCGCGGGTCGGCCGGCGCCCGAGTACGGGGTGGCCGACGGCCTGTGCCATGGGGCGGTACTGCCCCATGAGGTTGACGGCGGTGCGGGGCGACAGCCGCGTGGCGACGAAGCGCATGAGGTCGGCGGTGCCGGCGAGACCGCCCGGCATGACGAGGTGGCGCACGAGGAGGCCCCGCCGGGCGACGCCGTCCGGCCCGACCTCGAGTTCCCCCACCTGCCGATGCATCTCGAGGAGCGCGGCGTGGAGCGCCTCGGGGTACGGGACCGCACCGGCCGGGATGCGGGCGGTCTCGGCCGCCACGGCGGCGTCGGCGTACTTGGCGTCCGGGAGGTAGACGTCGACGACCCCCTCGAGCAGGCGGAGCATCTCGACCGCCTCGTACCCGCCGCAGTTGTAGACGATCGGCCGGGAGAGGCCGCGCGCCCGGGCGTCGAGCACCGCCTCGAGCACCTGGGGCGCGACGTGGGTCGGCGTCACGAGGTCGATCGTGGCGGCGCCCCGGCGCTCGAGGTCGAGCATGAGGTCGGCGAGCGCGCGCGGCGACATCACGCGGCCGGCCGGGCGGTGGCTGATCTCGGCGGTCTGGCAGAAGAGGCAGCCGAGGTTGCAGCCGCCGAAGTAGACGGCCCCGGTCCCTCGACGCCCGACCAGGCAGGCCTCCTCCCCCATGTGGAGCCCGGCCCGGGCGACGACCACCTCGTTGGCCAGGCCGCAGAAGCCGCGCTCGCCGGCCCTCCGGCGCACGGCGCAGCCGCGCGGGCAGACGCCGCAGCCGTCGAGGAGGGCGTAGGCGGCCTCAAGGCGCTCGGCCGCGGTCACGGTCGGCCTACCTCGCGCCGGCCCCCGATGCGGCGGCCGGCGAGGTCGAGGCGGCGTCCGCCGACCGCGCGACGATGGCGTCGTAGTCGGCGACGGCGCGCGTCCCGGTGTTGTCCGAGTCGCTCAGGATCCCGATCCCCTTCGCCTCGGGCGGATCCTCGCCGAAGAACGTCCGGTAGTCCTCGAGGACGTTCACCTGCTCCTCTACCCACCTGTCCGGGTTCGGCTGGCCGGAGCGCAGCACGACGATCTTGGTCTGGCTGGCGAAGGGGCTCTCGAGGCGGGTGCCCGGGGGAAGGGTGGCGCTCCAGACGTACTTGATGGCGTTGGGGATCGGCCAGCCGCCGAAGACGACGTAGACGCCGGCGGCGCTGTCGCCGGTCTCCTTCTTCCGCTCGTCGCCCCCTCTGGGGACCTCGTGGACGCGCCAGCGCCAGGAGAGGATCGGGTAGCGCTTGACGTCGAACCGCTCCTCCCGGCCGATCTGCACGCTCTGGCCCTCGGCCTCGGCGCTGAGGAACTTCTCGTCCCCGTCCCGCCGGACGACGTAGACGTCGTCGATGTCGCCGCCGCGCGCCTTCCACCCCTCTGGCGGCTTGCCCGGCGTCGAGTTCTCGAAGGTGCCGAGCGGCTTCTCGCCCGGCGCTGCGGCGACCAGGCCCGGCGCGAGGGCCAGGACGATCAGGACGGCGGCGCGGCGTCTCATGGCCGGCCGTCGCCTGCACGAGCCGCGCCCCCGGTCGGGTCATGGCCAGAGGACGGCGAGCGCCCGCTTGATGTGCGGCACGGCCGCGGTGAGCGCCGGCGCGACGACGAGGGCGGGCAGGAAGTCGGCCACCGGGATCCGCTTGAGGTCGAGGAGCCGAAGCCCGATGCCGAGCATGAGCGTGCCGCCGGCAGCGGTCATCTCGCGGACGAGCGGGTCGGTGAGGAGGCCGGCGAAGAGGCCCGCGCCGAGGGTGAGCCCTCCCTGGACCACGAGGACCGTGGCGACGGCCGCCATGACGCCGGCGCCGAGTCCGGCGGCGAAGCCGATGGCGCCGAAGAAGTCGAGCATCGACTTCATGGCGAGGAGCGTGTAGTCGCCCGAGAGGCCGTCCTGGATGGAGCCGAGCACGGTCATCGGCCCCACGCAGAAGACCAGGCTCGCCGTGACGAAGCCCTCGCTGAAGCGGGAGCCGCCGCCGGTCGCGAAGCGCTTCTGGAGGCTGTCCCCCAGCGCGTCGAGGCGGCGCGCGAGCCCGAGCGCGTGCCCCGCGAGGCCGCCTGCGAGGATGGCGGCCAGGAGCACCAGCTCGTTGGCGGTGCCGATCGCCATCTTCGTGCCGATGACGAGCGTGAGGAGGCCGAGCCCCGAGAGGACGAGGCTTCGCGCGCTCTCGGGGATGCGGCTGCCGCCGGCCATGCCGATGGCCGCGCCGGCGACGACCGCCGCGGCGTTCACGAACGTTCCGGTCACGACCTCGCCCCCTCGTGTCCCCCGGCCCGGGTTGCGCGCCCCTCCCCCGCCTCGGGCCGGCGCCGGACTCATCGTAGCCCGGACGCCGGCCGGCCACCCGGTCGGCCCGCTGCGGCTACACGCGCGTGCAGCCGATCGGGGGAAATCGCCGCGATCGCCTCCCGACGGCGCGGGTCGGGCGCAGCTCGAGGTAGACGGCGGTCCCCTTGCCGCGCACAATGCTCGCGCCCTCCGGAGGGCGACACCTTTCACCTCGGGACGACAGGAACCTCATGATCGACGTCACACTCGGCCCCTGGCTCTACGCGCTCGCCGGCCTCCTCGTGGGCTACCTCGTCGGGCGGCGGCGGCGGGTCGTCGGGGAGAGGCGCCTTCGGGCGCGCGTCGAGGCGCGCCTCGAGCAACTCCGGGCGCGCGCCGAGTTCTACTGCCCGACCTGCGACGCTGGCTTCGCGCCGCTGCCGGGCGCCGGCCGGTCGGAGCTGACGCGGTGTCCGCTCTGCCTCTCCGAGGAGCTGATCCGGTACGGCGGCGAGGGGAGCGGCACGCCGGTCCAGCGTTGAGCCAAGGTCCAGCGCCGAGCTAGAGGATCCGCTCCTCCCGCATCGACGCCAGCGCGTGGTCGAAGGCGGCGAGCATCCGGTCGATGTCGGCGTCCGTGTGCGCGGCGGAGAGCCAGCCGTGCTTGGCCGGGATGTCGGCGCCCCCTTCGATCATGCCGAGCCGAAGCGCGTGGTAGGCGCGCACCGGCGCCGGGGCGAGCGTGCCGTCGGCCGCCCTGACCTTGAGGTTGTAGTTGAAGATGGAGGTCTCGCCGAACACCTCGACCCGCCCCTCGAGCCCCTGGCGCCGGACGATGTCGAGCATCCCGCGCCTGAGTCGCTCGCCCGCGGCGTTGGCCTTGCGGTGCGGCTCGCCGGTCTTGACGATCGACAGCGCCGCGATGCCGGCAGCCGCCGAGAGGGGGTTCGCGTTGTAGGTGCCGGCGTGCGCGACCCGCCGGAAGCGGTCGTGCTCGGCGTCACCGGTGAAGGCGATCCGGTCGACGATCTCGGCCTTGCCGGCGACCGCGCCGCCCGGCAGCCCGCCGGCGAGGATCTTGGCGAGCGTCGTCAGGTCGGGCGTCACGCCGTGGTAGGCCTGCGCCCCGCCCGGGGCGAAGCGGAAGCCGGTGATCACCTCGTCGAAGATCAGCACGACGCCGTGGCGCGTCGCGAGGTCGCGCAGCCCCTCGAGGTAGGCCTTCGTCGTGGGGTACTGCCCCGACGAGCCGCCGCCCGGCTCGAGGAGGATTCCGGCGATGTCGCGCCGGCTCGAGAGGGCGCGCTCCATGGCCCCGAGGTCGTTGGCCGGGACGACGAGGACCGTGTCGAGCGTCGCCTTCGGGATGCCGATCGAGATGGGGACGTCGTAGGGCGGCTGCACACCGGCCTCGACCTGGTCGTGCCAGCCGTGGTAGTGCCCCTCGAGCTTCACGATGACGGTCCGGCCGGTGTAGGCGCGGGCGAGCCGCATGGCGAGGTGCGTGGCCTCGGTGCCCGACGCCGTGAAGCGCACCCGCTCGGCCGACGGGATCAGCTCCCGGACCAGCTCCGCCCAGCGGACCTCGAGTTCGTGCGACGCCCCGTAGTGCGTCCCCTTCGCGAGCTGCGCCTGCACGGCCGCGACGACCTCGGGGTGGTTGTGGCCGAGCAGGAGCGCGCCGTGGCCCATGAAGCCGTCGACGTACTCGTGCCCGTCCACGTCCCACTTGCGCGAGCCGTTGGCCCGCTCGATGTAGATGGGGAAGGGCTCGAGGAAGCGGATGTCGTGCGTGATGGCGCCGGGGAAGCTCGACCTGGCGCGCTCGAACAGCGCCTTCGACCTGGGGTTGGCGGCGACGTAGCGACTCTGGAGCGCCGAGGGATAGCTCTCGGCCGACGGTACCATAGGGGGCTCCTCAGCGGAAACTGGCCTGCGCCGGGCGGTCCGGATACCCGGCTCGGCCGTCGCGGCTGGCTCGAGCGGACGGTAGCGGCCGGGGTCCGCGCTTGTCAAGGCGCCCCACCGCTCGGTAGATTCTTCGCATGACGCTCAGGCCGGCCGCACAGCGAGTGCAGGAGGCGCTCCGCGCGCGGGGTCTCGACGCGGAGGTCATCGAGTTCGCCGAGAGCACCCGCACGAGCGCCGAGGCGGCCGCGGCGATCGGCTGCGAGGTCGCGCAGATCGCCAAGAGCCTTGTTTTCACCGTGGCCGGGGCCCCGGTGCTCGTGATCGCCTCCGGCGCCAACCGGGTCGACACGGCAAAGCTCGCGGAGGTCGCGGGCGGCCCGGTGGAACGGGCCGACGCCGAGACGGTGCGCCGGGCCACCGGGTTCGCCATCGGCGGCGTCCCGCCGGTCGCGCACGCGACGCCGCTGCCCGTCTACATCGACCGCGACCTCCTCACCCTCGAGCGGATCTACGCCGCGGCCGGCACGCCGCACGCGGTCTTCCCGCTCACGCCGGACGACCTCGTCCGCGTGACCGGGGGCCGCGTCGTCGATCTGGCGGCGAAATAGCCGTGCGCCGGCACGGCTCCTGCGGACACGGCTCGTGCGCGACGGGGCCTCGCGCCGCGGCCGAGGCCGGAGGTGTCCCGATGTCCGCCCGCACGACCGCTCTCGCGCTGGCCGCCCTCCTGATCCTCCCGGCGGCCTGCGCGACGCCTCGCGACGCGACCGATACGACCGACACGGAGGACGAGGCCCGTACCGCCGACTTCCCGCCGTCGATCCCCCGGCGCGCGGCCGTCACGGTCACCCCGGTGCGGTTCGACGCCTACCTCCTCGCCCTCCGGAACATCCGCGACACCTACCCCGCCTTCGCCGCCGGCGGCAACCAGCAGGTCGTCGGCGACGAGATGCGCGAGCCGGTCGCCCGCGCCGGGCTCACGCTCGAGGAGTTCCGCAGCCTCCACGCGCAGGTCCAGGC
>DATCKS010000274.1:0-12503 GCA_036562265.1 Thermodesulfobacteriota bacterium
ACGCTTCACCGCCTGGCGGGGCGACTCGCCCTCCCCCTCGCCCTGCTCGAACGGTACCGGATGATCGAGCTCCTCTTCGAGGGGGCCGCGCGGTTCGGCCAGCTCCCGGCGCTCCTCGAGTTGCTCGAAGCCGAGGCGCGAGCGGCCGGCGCCTACTACGCCGCCCGCGCCGCCGAGCACCCAGGGGCCGCCGCCGCCCTGGACGGCTGGACCGCACGGGCCGCGGCGACCGCGGACGCCCTGCTCGCGATGCGCCGCGAAGCCGCCCGCTGACCCACCATGCTCACGCTCGTCGCCATCGGGCTCGTCACCGGCATCGCGTCGGGCCTGCTCGGCGTCGGGGGCGGCTTCATCCTGGTGCCGCTCCTCTCGGCGCTCGCCGTCCCGCTCCACGCCGTCATCGGCGCGAGCCTCGTCTTCGTCCTCGCCACCTCGGTCTCCGGAGCCCTGCGGCACCTGCGCCAGGGCACGGCCGACTGGCGGCTCGGCCTTCCCCTCATGGCGGCCTCGGCCGCGACGGCGGCCTTCGGCTCCGCCGTCAGCGTGAGCCTTCCGGACCGGGTCCTCGGCTGGCTCTTCGCCGCGGTGACCGCGCTCGCCCTGGTGCTCTTCAACCTGCCTCGACCCACCCCCCGCGAGCGTCCGGCCGGCCGCGCGGGCCGCTTCGTCGTCACGCGGGTGCAGGTCGCCGGGGAGGAACGGTACGCCTACTCGTACTCGCTCGTCGGCGCGCTCCTCGTCGGCGCCGGCATCGGGGGCGTGACCGGCCTCCTCGGGATCGGCGGCGGCTTCCTCCTCGTGCCGCTGCTCGTCGTCCTGCTCGGCATCCCTCTTCCGATCGCCATCGGGACGTCGCTCCTGTCGATCCTCGCCGCCGCGATCGCCGGCATCGCGACGCACTGGACCCTCCTCGGCGTCGACCCGGCCCTCGTGGGGCCGCTCGTGGCGGCGGGCGTCATCGGCGCGCAGGCGGGCGCGCGCCTCGTGGTGTGGCTGCCGCGGGCGCGGCTCCGGGTCCTCTACAACGCGCTGCTCGTCGGCGCGACGCTCTACATGGCGGTGCGCGCCGGGCTCGGCCCGGCGGCGGGCTAGGCGACGGTCCCGCGATCGGCGCTAGTTGCCGGGGACGCGACGGCGCGCGGCCAGCACCGCGCCGAGGAAGTCGCGGACGAGCGGCCCCTGCTCCTCGGCCTCGAGGAGGAACGCGTCGTGGCCGTATGCGGAGCGCACCTCGTGCCGCTCCACCTGCATCCCGCGTACGGAAAGGGCCGTGGCGATCTCGTACGACTGCTCCGTCGGGTAGAGCCAGTCGGAGGTGAAGGAGAGGACGAGGGCGCGCTTGCCCTCGAGGACGCCCCGCAGCGCGCGGTCGACCGCGGCGATCTCCTCGTGCCAGTCGAACGTGTCGAGGGCGTTGGTGATGTAGAGGTAGGAGTTCGGGTCGAAACGGTTCACGAACGCCTGACCCTGGTGGTCGAGGTAGTGTTCGACCTCGAAGGTCGGGCGGAACTTCTCGCGCGGTCCCCGCTGCCGGCGCCCGAAGCGCTTCTCCATGGCCTCGCTCGACAGGTACGTGATGTGGCCGAGCATCCGGGCCACCGCGAGCCCCTTGCCGGGAGTCGGCCCCCCGTAGTAGTCGCCGTCGTTCCAGTTCGGATCGGAGGTGATCGCGCGCCGCCCGACCTCGTTGAAGGCGATCTGCATGGCGGTGTGGCGCAGGCACGAGGCCGAGACGACGACGGAATCGACGCGGTTCGGGTACGAGGCGAGCCACTGGAGCGCCTGCATCCCGCCCATCGATCCGCCGGCCACGCAGAGGAGGCGCTCGATGCCGAGCGCGGAGACGACGCGAGCCTGGACGTCGACCATGTCGCGGATCGTCACGAGCGGGAAACGGAGCGCGTAGGGCCGGCCGGTCGTCGGGTCGATGCTCGACGGACCGGTCGTGCCGTAGCACGAGCCGAGGACGTTCGTGCAGACGACGAAGTACCGCGACGTGTCGAACGGCTTGCCCGGCCCGATCATGACGTCCCACCACCCCGGCTTCCGGTCGGTCGGGCTCGAGTAGCCGGCCGCGTGCGCCCCGCCCGAGAGGGCGTGGGCCACGAGGATGGCGTTGTCGCGGGCGGGTGAGAGCGTGCCGTAGGTCTCGTAGGCCACCGTGACCGAGGGGAGGACGTCGCCGGACTGGCAGCGGAACGGGCCGTCGAGCGTGATGTGATGCGTCGTGACCAGGCCGACGGAGTGCGGATCGCCGGCCCGGTCCACCCCAGGTGCCTCTTCGCGGGGGACCTCGTCGGCGGTCGAACGACCTGATTCCTCGGCGCGCGGCATGCGCGCGAGGGTACCACGCGGCGCGACGCGACTCAACGGGCCGACGACTCCCCGAAGGCGGCGACGAGCGCGTCGTGGACGCGACCGTTCGAGACGATGAGGCCCCGCCGCCAGGTCGGGTCGTCGGTCTCGAAGGTGAGCGCCGCGCCCGACAGGTCGGTGATCCGCCCGCCGGCCTCCTCGACGATCACCGAGGGGCCGACCAGATCCCACACCGACGTCTGCAGGCTCGCCGAGGCGTAGGCGTCGGCGCTCCCCTGCGCGACGAGGACCGCCTTGAGCCCGAGGCTGCCGACCTGGATCAGGGTGCGATGGGGCAGCGCGGCAAGCCGCTCGAGGAAGCCCTCGCGGTGCCGGCTCTTGCCGACGAGGAGGCGCGCCGCCTCGAGGGTGCGCACCTCGCTGACGTGCAGGGCCGATGGGCCTTTGTCCTCCTCGGTCACGCTCCCCTCGACGCCGGCGAGCGGCTCCTGCCACGCCCCGCCGCCGCTCGACGCCCAGTAGATCTTCGGCGAGCCCTGGTCCGGGGGCGGCAGCGGCCGCGCCGCGACGCCGAGGACCGGGCGGCCGCCGAAGGTGGCGCCGAGGAGGACCATCCACTGTCCGGTCCCGGCCACGAAGTCGCCGGTGCCGTCGATCGGATCGACGAACCAGCACCACCCGCCCGGCGTGCCGCGCAGCCCCCCCTCCTCGCCGACGATCGGCGTGCCGGGGTCGGCCTCGGCGAGCCGGCGGACGAAGAGGTCGTTGATCTCGCGGTCGACGGCGGTGACCGGCGTCTGGTCCGCCTTCACCTCCGCGACGACCTGGCCGGCGCGCCAGCGGCGCACCGCCACCTGCGCCGCCTCGCCGACGAGGCGGCGTGCGAGCGCGACGCGCCGGGCAAGCTCGGCGGGGTCGGGCGGCACCGCGGGCGGAACGGCCGGGTCGGACATGTGACGAGCATAGCAGAGGCGTTCCCGGCTTTTTCGCCGGCCACGCCCCCCTCACGCGAGGGATGGGTGTGCGGTCACGGACCGGAGCGCGCCGGCGCGGCCGACGCCCCCTCGCGGTCGCCTCCTTCACATGGGAGATGGGAGACGGCAACGGAAGACGGCCAGGCTCGGGCGTCGTGGAGCGGGCAAGACCGGCCGTCGCCGAGCCGGCGGCTCAGGCGCTCGCGGATACGCCGGTACAGGCGGCGCGCACCGAAGCCAGGCGGGCGAGCCTCCTCGCCCGGTGGCGGCCGCGCCGCCTCCCGCACGTGGCGTTCGGCTCCCCATCGGCCGAGCCGTCGGCGCCGCACGGCAGGTCGCCGCGAGCCGGCGCCGTCGCGCCGGCCGCCGCGTGCTGCTCGTCAGGCGTTCGAGGGGGCGGTCGACGGGGACGAGGACGAGGAGGCGGAGTTCGTGGTGCGGGCGAAGCCGCCCCGACGACGGAAGTCCTCCTTGCGCAAACCGTACGCGCGCATCTTCTCGTAGAGCGTCTTCGCGTTCACCCCGGCGCGACGCGCGGTCGCCCCGAGGTGCCCCCGCTCCTCCGTCAGCACGCGGACCAGGTAGTCCCGCTCGAGCTGGCGTACCGCCTTCTCGCGCATGGCGAGCAGCGGCAGCCCGGTGTCGACCACCGCGACCGGCGCCTGGCGTCGGGCGAGCCCCTTCTGCATCGCCTCGTTGAGCTGCGGCAGGGAGATCGGCTTGAGGATGACGTCGACGGCGCCCAGGCGGATCGCCTGCAGCGCCTCCTCCGTCGTCGCCGCCCCCGTGATGGCGATGACCGGAAGATCTGGCCGCTCCTGCTTGAGCGTCCGGAGCAGGTCGGCTCCGCCCTGACCCGGCAGCCGGAGGTCGACCAGGACGATGCTGTACTGGCCGTGGCGCACCATGGTCAACGCGGTCGCCGCGTCCGAGGCCACCTCCACGTGCTGGCCCGGCGTACGCTCGAGCGCGGTCTTCAGGAAGCTTCGAATGCTCGGGTCGTCGTCGACGACGAGGATGTGGGTTTCCATAGCGTCGGGAACCTACACCCGGTCGTTTCGGCAGGCAAGCAAATTCTTAGTCAGCAGGCGCCCGACTGCCGTATCAGGTGACCCGATTGATGCGAGCCGGCCCGAGAACGCGGCGAAAACGGGGCCATATGGCCCGAGTCCGGCCCCTGCGGGCCGACGGTCCCGGGCGGCGACGGGCGGGAGCGCTGCGGGGCCAAATGCCGGCCGCCGCAGAAAAATGTCGCCGGTCTTCGCCTCAAAGGCCTTGACACCGCATAAGTTGTCGTCAATTCACCATAATTTAGTTTCACAACGCGCGTTGACAGCCCATTCGGGCTCCCCGTAGTATGGACCCTGCTCGCCGGGCAGCCCGAGGTCCGTATATCCCCGCACTCGCTCCGCGGGGGGCCCGAGGGACTCTTCCTACGGCGAGATCCTTCGTTTCGGCCACATGCCGGCCCCTGGCCGGCCCCGACGCGCCCCGACCCGGCGTACGCCGGGTCGGGGCTTTTTTTGTGCCTGCGCCGTCGAGGGAAACGGTCACTGGCCGCCGCACGCGCGCAGCGCCGCGGTCGGGTCCATCGCGCGCGCGCCGGTGTGGATCTCGATCACGCGGCCGTCGGGGTCGATGACGAAGGTGGTCCGCCTGGGGAAACCGAAGACGGGGTCGTAGACGCCGTATCGCCGCGCGACCGCGGCGTCGGAGTCGGCGAGGAGCGGATAGCTGAGCGAGAGGCTCCGCGCGAACGCGCGCACCTCGGATTCCGGGTCGGTGGCGACGCCCAGCACCTGGGCACGGGCCGCCGCGAACCGCGACGCGAGATCGCGGTACCCGGCGAGCTCCTGCGCTCAGCCGCCGGTGAAGCTCTTGACGATGAAGGCGAGGACGACGGGGCGCCCGCGGAAGTCGCCGAGCCGGACGGTGCGGCCGTCCTGGTCGCGCAAGGCGAAGTCGGGTGCGACGTCCCCCACCCTCACCGGGCCGTCCGCGGCCGCCGGGCCGGCGATCAGCGCGGCGGCAACGAGGCCGAGCAGGACGGCCCGGCGCGTCATTCGGTCAGGAAGCGGACCCGCTCCTCGAGCGGGCGCCGGGTTTGCGGCGGCGCGGGCGCGGCGGGGAAGCCGAGGAAGACGGCCGCCACGAGCTTGGCGTCGGCAGGGATCTCGAGGAACGCCTTGACGGCCGGGTGCTCGCACGGCACCCCCGTGCGCCAGATCGCCCCGAGCCCTTCGGCGTGCGCCGCCAGGAGCAGGTTCTGCACGGCGCAGCAGGCGGCCGCGTAGTTCTCCTCGCTGTCGTGCGGCGTCTCCGCGGCGAAGGTCTGGACGAAGACGACGGCCGGCGTGTTGCGGATCCGCTCGGCGGTCGTCTGGAGCTTGCCCCGGGCCTTGTCGCCGCCGGGGTCCGTACGCGCCGCCTCGAGCAACCGGTCGGCGAGTCGGGCGCGCGCGTCGCCTTCCACCACGTGGAAGAACCAGGGCTCGTTGTGCCGGTGGTTGGGGGCCCAGGTGGCGGCCTCGAGGATGGTCCGCAGCTTCCCCTTCGGGATCGGGTCGGCGCAGTAGACGGCGATGCTGCGCCGGGTCCGGATCGCGTCGAGGACGTCCACGCGTCGCCTCCTTCACGGGGAGAGGAACACGGCGACACGGCATCGGATGCCGGCGCCGCCGCCGCGTGAACGGTACCGACCCCGCCCGCCGGCTGTCAATCGGACGCTGCGTCAGCCGTCCTCGCGCCTGCCGCGCGCGTCGGTCCCGTCGTCGGCCTCGTCCGCCTCCTCGGCGTCCTCCTCGTCGGGTGCCGTCGCCGCCTCCTCGAAGATGGCGACGATCTCGGCCGCCTTGGCGCGCACCGCGGGGTCGGGATCGGCAAGCGCCCTGCGCGCGGCCTCCTCCCCCGCCCGGCCTCCGAGCTGCTCGCCGAGCGCCTCGACCGCGGCGAGCCGCTCCTGGGGCGACGGACTCGACAGCGCCTGCTCGGCGGCGGCGATCGCGGCCTCGCGGCCGGCCGTGGCGACGAGCGCGGCGAGCGCCGCCCAGCGAATCTGCAGGTCGGGGTCGGTGAGCGCCGCGTGGCGCAGCGCGTCGGGCGAGGCGAGCTGCGTCGCCTCGGCCACCTCGAGCGCCCGCTGCCGCACGGCCGGGTTGGGGTCGGCGATGAGCGCGTCGAGTTCCGCGCCGGCGCCGGCCGGCGCCGAGGGACCGAGCCGGGCGAGCGCGGCGAGCCGCGCCTCCGTCTCGGGCGGCAGCGACGGGTCCGACGGCACCGTCCCGTCCTCGGCCGCGTCTCCGGTCCGGCCGGGGCCGTCGGTCGACGGCGCCGCCGGCCGTGTGGTCGCCGCCGGCCGCGTGGTCTCCGGCGACCGCTCCGCCTCGGCGGGCGGATAGACGACGACCTTCTCGAGCCTGGGCGGTCCCCCACCCGGGCGCGGCCGGTAGACGAACGCGACGTTGAAGGGGCGCAGCAGGCGGCGCAACGCCCGCTCGAACGTGAGGCCGCGGAACCGGTCGGACACCTCGCGTGCGACCGAGCCGTGGACGGACACCGCCACGCCGGTCTCGGCCTGGATCGCGTCGAGCACCGCCGGCAGCGGCGCCTCGTCGAGGGCGACCGAGAGCCGGCCGCGAACGGCCTGGACCCAGAGCGATGCCGCGTCGGGGGCGGCGCCGCCCGGCCCGCGATTCGCGGACAGGGCGGCGCCCGTCGGCATTACCAGTGTGCCGATCGCCGCCAGCGCGAGCGCGCGGGCGGCTCGGCCATGTCGCCGGACCATTCCACCTAGTGGACCGAGAACCGGGTGACGACCGGCCTGTGGTCGGAAACCCAGGTCTGGATCACGCGGGCCGACTGCGGCTTCGCCCGCCCGCGGTAGAGGACGTAGTCGATGCGGGCGTTGCGCGTCGCCCCCTTGCCCTTGCCGACCTGCTCCCAGCTGTCCTTCACGACGCCGCCGAGCACCTTGAGCGGCGCCTTGCCCGGCTTGTCGTTCATGTCGCCGGTCACGAAGATCGCCGGCGTCCGGTCCTTGCGGATGATGTCCGCCACGCGCCGCGCCTGGGCCGCCCGCTTGCCCGTCGACCCCGAGTCGAGGTGGACGGTGTAGACGGCGACCGGGCCGCCGGGCGCCTTGATGGCGGCGCGGGCGAGGCCGCGCGAGTACGGGAGCTTGTACGCGTCGGCGCGGGAGATCGGGTAGCGGCTCACGATCAGGACGCCCTCCTGACGCGGCGTGCTCGTGACGTGCTTGCAGTGCTTCGAGCTCTGACGCGCGCTCGTGTTGGCGGCGTAGGCCCAGTACCACCGGTCACCGGTGTAGCGCTGGAGCGCGCTCACGAGCTTCTTCGGCTGGTCGACGCATCCGTAGTCGCCCTTCTTCGCGACGCGGGCGAACCGGCGCACCTGCTGAAGACCGGCCACGTCGGCGCCGCTCGAGGCGATCACCTTGGCGATGGCGTCGAGGCGTTTGCCGCTCGGGGCACCCCAGTTGATGTTGTAGGACATCACGTCGAGGTTGGCGGCCGCCGCGTGCGTCGCGAGGGCCGGTGCGAGCCACGCCGCGATGACGGCGGCGGCAAGGAGCCTGCGGAACGACATGATGGCGAATCCTCCCTTGTTTCGGGTTGGTGTCCGCTCTACCACGGAGCGGCCCGGTCCCCCGGCATCGGGGTGCGGAATGTCGGTTGGCCTCCTTTGCAGGTTCGGGTTGTCGGCCATTCGTGCGGGTGGTTCACCGCACGGACCAGTCGAACGGTGCGCAGGATGCCAGACGGTCGTGTGTCGGTCTGTGTTTCAAATTACGTTCTAACCAGGCGAGGCCTTGCCTGGTTCTCGTATCCAATCTATGAATCGGAAAGGCGTGCGGCGTTCTATTCGGGAACCGTCGGGAGGATCCGGCAAGGCAATTGCCGCGCGCGACCGCCCTTCAGCCGCGGCACGTCGCGCGCCCGGCGGCGCGTCGCGCGTGGCGCCTCTCGGCGAGGCGAAAGGCGCGTCGAGGCAGACCCGACGCGGCGATCCGCGTCGCGGCCGTCGCACGGCATCACGGCGGCCGCCCACCCGTCACCTCGACGGCCGCTCGGTCGTCCGGCTGCACGGCGTCCGACATCTGAACGGCGTTATGACGTCGTCCCGGTTCGAGGTCGCGGTCCGGGTGGCCACCGCACCGTACGCCCCTTCCGGCCGCGTGCAGATTTTTTTCGCGGCGCGTCACGCGCCGCTCACCGGCGGGGTGTGCTCGCGGCCCCGTTCGGCCGGCCCCAGGTCCGGCCGAAGCCGGGTAGATCGAACCGGTAGGTCGCTCCAAGGGCGATGCCCCAGTCGCGTGACAGCTCGCCGGTCGCGCCGAGAGGGCGCGAGCCGTTGAAGCCCATGGACGCCGACAGATCGAGCCCGAGCCGCCCCCGCGTCCAGCGCAGGCCGGCCCGTCCCTCGGCGAGTTCGAAGGCCGGGGCGTTCGTCGTCTGCCCGTAGTACTCGACGAAGGGGGTCACGCCGCCCGGCAGGTCGACGAGGAGGGCGGCGCTGTACGCCCACGCATCGGTTTGCGCCAGCGGATCGGTGGGGCTCTCGATGATCAGGAGCCCTCCGGACAGGCGCACCTCCACCGGGCCGACGCGTGGGGTGACGAGGCCGAGCATCGAGAAGTCGGTGTTGTTGGTGCCGAGCCGTTCCCGGGCGGAGGCGTTCGGCAGCTTCACCCCCAGCCGGATCGCGGTCGGCGGGAGCACGGAGGGGCTCCCGTCGTCGTCGAGTCCGTCGAGCAGGCGCAGCTTGCCGAAGAGGTAGAGGTCGCCGGTGCCGTTGGTGTCACGCATGTCGCGTGACTCCCGCCACAGCCAGCGGTACGTCGCCGAGAACTCGGCGATCCCCGCGATCCCGAGCCGGGAGCTGAGCACGGGCGCGGAGGTGAGCGTCTCCTGGCCTGGCAGACGCACGTGCTCGACGCCGACGCCGGCAAGCACCTCCCCCGAGTCGACCACGTTGGCGGTGTCGGTGCCCAGCGGGCGATCGACGACGGCGAGGTTCTGCGCGTACGCGGGAGCGGCGTAGGCCAGGCACGAGAGGAGAAGCACGAGAAGGCCGAGCGGGCGCATGCTGCACTAGTAGCACACGCCCGACGGTCCATCGACCGGTCGAGGCGCTAGTCGCCGGAGTGTCCCTCCCGCATGCCGCGCGCGAGCCCCGTTCGCGGCACGTCGAGCGTTGCCGGCACGAATGCCTGGCTCCTGGGCAGGACGATCGTCAGCACGCCGTTGCCGAAGGTCACGTTCGCGGTCCGCCCGTCGACCGGCGAAGGCAGCTTGACCGATCGGTGATAGGGCCCATAGGTCCACTCGTGGTGCAGATAGCGCTTGTCGGCGTCCTCGCCGCGCGCGTCCGACTCCATCGTGAGTGTGTCCCCCTCCACGCGCACGGTGATGTCCTCGGGCTCGATGCCGGGCATGGGGGCCACGACGACGAGTTCCTCGTCGGTCTCGAAGGCGTTGATCGGCAGCTCGCGTCGCTCCGGCACGTCCATGGCGCGACCTCCGTGATCTCTCGTGGCCAGGGGAGCCACGCCTCTGTCGTGCGGATCACGCACGGCGCATGCCAGCGGCGCGGCGAGGCGCGCTCAGGCGACCGCGCGCAGGGGGAGCGGGAGGACCGAGGGAGGCGGCTGGCCGGTCCTGCGGCGCACGGCCAACCGGCGCCATCGCCAGAGCCGGACGTACCGGATGTCCGCCACGCGCTCGAAGCCGGCCTTCTCGAGGCCGCGGAGCGAGGGGGCGTTGTCGGCGCGTGCGGCGATCCAGACCCGCGTGACCCCCGAGCCGGCCAGGTCGCGCGCGATCGCGCCGAGGAGCGCGGGATAGAGCCCGCGACCGCGATAGGCCGGCAACGTGGCGCAGTCCCAGATGTAGGCCTCGCTCGGGCCCACCCGGATGCGCCCCTCGACCTCGGCGATCTCCTCGTCGCCCCGGGTCACCCATCCGTAGGCCAGGATGCCGGGCGGTCCCTCCACGACGTAGGCGCGCCGCCCGCTGGCCAGACGCGCGTCGATCTCCGGCTCCGGCGTCGGGGCCATGGCCGCGGCGAGGCCACGCCGCCTGGGCGAGCCTGCCGGCTCGCGATCGGTCACGCAGGCAACCGCGAGACCGGGCGGCAGTGACGGCGCTGCCGGCGGCTCGCGGTCGAGGTCGCGTCCCCAGAGCTCGACGTGGCAGGCGTGGAAGAGCCGACGGGGCAGCAGGGCGGAGAGGATCATCGCCGCCCGGCGCGGACCGCGACCTCGAGCCGGCGCACGCGCGCGGCGAGCGCGTCGGCGGCCCTGGCGCGCGACGCGCGCAGCCCGGCCGTGGCCCGCGTTGCCACGTCGATCACGGTCGCCGCGGCGCGTCGTGGGCCCTCGTGCCGCAGCACGCCGCCGTAGAGGTCGTCGAGCATCGCCATCGCTTCGTCGATCGCGCGCTCGCTCGGTCGGTCGGCGCGTCGCACGTTCGTTGACCTGCCTCGGGCGGCGTGGTAGCGTCGCGGCATGGTGACCATCCGTCGGTATCGGAACAATCGCAAACTCTATGATACCGCCCGGAGTCGCTACGTGACCCTCCAGGACGTCGCCGCGCTCGTCCGGCGCGGCGAGCCGCTGCGCGTCATCGACAGCGAGAGCGGCGAGGACCTGACGGCCGCGACCTTCGCCCAGATCCTGTTCGAGTCGGAGCGGGTGCGCGCCCGCCTCTCCCCGGCCGTCCTGGCCGACCTGATCCGCGGCGCCGGCCGATCGACCGACGGCCGCACGGCCGCGATGCCTCGCGCCACCCGGGCCCGCGTCCGCGAGATCCTCGAGCGGGCCGTTGCCGACGCCCCCCTGACCCGCCGCCTGGCCGCGCTCGAGGCCCGGGTCGCGGCGCTCGAGAACGCCATCCGCCAGCAGGCGCGAGGCGGAGGCGCCCGCCGCCGGACGCGCGCCCGCTAGCCCCCTCCCCTTACGCTCCCGGCCCCGCTTGCCGTCCTTTCGCCCGGTGCGCGGGGCGGCGCCTGAGCGCCCGTCCGAGCAGCCACGCCGCCGCCGTCACGGCGAGCACGCCGAAGAGGATGTCCACGGTGTCGGCCGCCCGGCCGCCGAACCACGAGTAGAGCGCGGTCGCGGGGAGCTGCCCGAGGCCGGTGCCGAGCAGGAAGCGGCCCTGGGACATCGCCGTGAGCCCGGCCGCGTACGAGATCGGGTCGAACGGGACGAAGGGGACGAGGCGCGCCACGACGATCGCCTGGACGCCGTAGCGGCGGAAGAAGGCGTCGGCCGTCCCCAGCGCCGCCCGGCCGACGAGTCGCTCGGCCGCCGGCCGGCCGAGCGACCGGGAGATGCCGAAGCAGACCCAGGCGCCGACCAGGGCGCTCGACCACGACAGGAGCCCGCCCAGGACGGGCCCGAAGACGAGGCCGTTCGCGAGCGTGATGACGAACGCCGGCAGGGGCGCGATGATCGCCTGCGCGACCATGAGGAGGGCGGAGACGGCGGCCGCCCAGGGACCGAAGTCGAGCAGGTAGGCACGCAGGCCCTGCGTGTCGCCCGCGAGGAGGAGACCACCCACGATGCCGGCCGCCTCTCGCAGCGGTGGGACCGCCAGCACCGCGCCCGCCGCGACCGCGGCCGGGACGAGCGCGTAGAGCGCACGCCGGGCGGCCGGCCCCACGAGGCTACGAGCGGCCGGCGTCGGGCATGCCGACCCAGTGGGTGCCCCCGTCGGCCCACGCCTCCTTCTTCCAGATCGGGACGATCACCTTGATTCGCTCGATCGCGTGGCGGGCGGCCTCGAACGCCTCGGCCCGGTGCGGCGAGGCGACGACGATGGCGACGCTCACGTCGCCGATGGCGAGGCGACCGACCCGGTGGACGATCGCCACCCGGTCGAGCCCCCAGCGGGCGCGGATCTCGTCGCCGATCTCCGCGAGCTTGCGGGCGGCCATCTCCCGGTACGCGTGGTACTCGATGCCGGACACCGGCCGCCCCTCGGCATGGTTGCGCACCGTCCCGAGGAACACCACCACAGCGCCGCAGGCGGGGTGCGACACCTCGGCGACAAGGCCGCTCACGTCGATCGGGCCGTCGACGACCTCGAAGCGCCCCGGCGCGCCGCCCGAGACGGGCGGGATCAGGGCGAGCTCGTCGCCGTCGGCGAGGCCGTGCCCGGGCGCCACGTACTCCATGTTCACGGCCGTCAGGAG
>DATCKS010000278.1:0-8144 GCA_036562265.1 Thermodesulfobacteriota bacterium
TCACCCAGAGGTTGAACGCGTGGCCGATGAGCCAGACCGCCGCGATGACGCCGAGGATGATCAGGGCGGCCCTAAGGAACCCGCGCCGCTCGGCGCGCTCGTCCTGCGGCCGCCAGGTGGGCTGGTCGTCGTGAGGCACGCTCGCGTGCGGTCCGCCGCCGGCCGCCGGGTCGGGACCCGACGCGGCGCCGGGCGCGAGCCGCTCGCCCTCCTGCCGCTTCAGCCGGTCGTCGCGTCGCGCCACCTAGCCCCGCACCTCACGCTTCAGGTCCCGGATCTCCTCTCGCGCCCAGTCCCGGTCCTCGCGCAGCGTCTCGCGGCTCTCGGGCAACGCGTCGGTCACGGGTTGCAGGCGCTTGATCCCGGCCGACGTCGCGATCGCGCCGATCACGGCCAGCACGCCGCCGACGATCAGCGCGGCGGCCCAGGCCGGCATGGCGAGGGCAAGCGCGTAGATGCAGGCGAGCATCAGGTAGATGAACCCGACCAGGCCGATCAGCGCGCCGGCGCCGAGGACCGCCGCCGCGCGTCCGGCCGAACGGGCGGTGGTGCGCGCCTCCTGCTTCACCAGCGCGATCTGCCGGTCGACGAGGATCGCAACGTCCTGGTACAGCTCGCGGATCAGCTCCCCCATCGGCTTGTCGGGGTTCGGTGGGCGTGGCTCGGACCGCATGGGGCACTCTCCTCCATCGGGTCGGCGCAAGACGCTTGCAATGCCCCTGCCGTGCGCCCCCGCATCGCAACCTCGCACGGAGAGGGCTGGGCGGGCGGCATGCGACGGGTGTGGTTGGCGTCCGCCTTGCACGGCCTCGCGCGCATGGACACCGAAGAGTTCCGGCGGATGCTGCTCGATCGACGCCGCGACCTTCTGCGGCGGATCGACAGCGTGGAGGAGCACCTCGTCGAGGCCGGCGAGTCGGTCGAGCTGGAGCTGGAGGAGCGGGCCCAGGAGGACCTCATCTCGCATCGGCTCCTGTCGCTCGACGAGCGGAGCCGCGAGGAGCTGCTCGCCATCAACGCGGCGCTGCAGCGGATCGCCGACGGCACGTACGGCATCTGCGAGGTCTGCGGCGAGCCGATCCCCGAGGCGCGCCTCAGGGCGATGCCGACGGCGACGACGCACGTCGAGCACGCGGGCCGCCGGCCGGCAAGGGCCGGCTAGCTCGCACGGGCCTGCGCCCGGCACGCGGCGCTACGCGCCGGCGAGGTCGACGACCGTCTCGAGGACGACCGCGGCGACCTGCGCGAGGAACGCCGGGTCGAGCGTCTCGGGCGTGTCGCTCGGTCGGTGGTAGTGGGGGCTGCGGAACTCGGTCGTGTCGGTCAGCATGACCGCCGGCCACCCCGCGTCCCAGAACGGCGCGTGGTCGCTGCGGCGCATGTCCGCGAACGGTCCGCGCGCGACGCCGGGGGCCACGAAGTACGGGTCGGGCGGCACCGTGCGGAGGGACGGGGCGGCGCGCCGGGCCACGGCGAGGAGCCGATCGAGGAGAGGGCGCGAGGCCTCGTTGGCAACCAGGGCGACGAAGTCACCCCGCTCGGGCAGCCGGATGAAGGCGGGGCTTCGCTGCGTCGCGCTCGTGAAGCCGACCGACTCGACGACGAGCGCGCCCGCCACGGCAACCCCGGCCTCCTCGAGCCCCTGCACGTAGCTCGTCGAGCCGAGGAGCCCCAGCTCCTCGAGCGTGAAGGCGACGAGCCGCACGCCGCGCCGCGGCCGCCAGCCGGCCCGGCGTCGCGCGGCCAGCGCCGTGGCCACGGCGAGGAGCACCGCCACGCCGGAGGCGTTGTCGTCGGCGCCGGGGCTTTCGGGGACCGTGTCGTAGTGGGCGCCGAGGAGCGCCACCGGGGCCTCGGGGTCGTCCCCGTCGAGGAGCGCCTCGACGTTCTCGCAGGTCGCAACCTGGAGGTCGGCCGCAATGCCCTCGAGCCGGCGGTCGTGGGCCGGCTCCCGCGCCGGCAGCCGCCCGGAGACCGGGAGGCGCCGAACCGGAAGGCCGGTCGAACCGAGACGCGCGACAACGAGGTCGGCCGCCGCCGCGAGCCCCGGCACGCCCGGGTGGCGCGGGCCGAGGGCGGCGAGCGCGCGCACGTCGGCGAGGAGCGCGGCCTCGTCGATCACGGCCTTCTCGCCTCCGGGAAGGCGGTTTCGACCAGGCTCGGGGCGTCCTGCTGGGCGGCGAAGCGCCGGAGGGCGCCGCGCACGAGCCGGGGGTCACGGTCGGCCTCGTCCAGTTCGACCGCCTCCTGTCGCGCGAGCCCGGCTCGCGCCTCGTCGAAGGGGAGGCGGCCGGCCGCCACCGCCTGCATCGCGCCGCACTCGAACAGGACGCAGGTGAGCGGCCGGCCCACGGCGAAGACCTGGCAGCGCCACGCCCCCGCGCGCCGCTCGAGGAAGGGGCACCGGCCCCCGCCGAAGTCGAGGATCTGCTCGCCGTTCCAGTCCTCGAGCGTGACCGCGGCCTTGAACTCGGCGAACGACCCGGGCTCCCCGTAGGCCAACCAGTAGCGGCGCACCTCGTCGTCCAGGACCGGGACGCGGTTCTGCGTCCCGAAGCAGCACTGCCCGCAGCCGGCGCAGAGCGCGTCGCGCCAGCCGTCCGCCCCGGGGCTCGCGGTCCGGCAGGGCCCGGGGCCCGGCGCGCCGGCGCCGCTGTCGCGCGTCGATCCCCGCCGCGTCATGCCGCCCCTCCCGCCGCGAACCTCGGCCGGATGGCGCGGGCGATCGCCTCCGGGCGGTAGAAGGCGAGGAACTCGCCCTGGTAGACGACGAACGACATGTCGTTCATCCCGGCCGGCAGGACGACGAGCCGCGGCGTGAGGCGCATCTGCAGCCGGAAGCCGCGGGCCTGCGGCTCCTCCACGGCGAAGACGACGAGGTTGAACGCCCAGAAGCCGAGGGCGTCGAGGAAGCCGAGCACACGGACGAGCCCGTCGGCGAGGGGAAGGAGGTCGGCCGGATCGAGGCGCTCGAACGACGCGGCCCGCTCGTGCACGGCCAGGACCTCGAAGAACCGGCTGCGCGGGGCGAAGGCGGTGAGCCAGACCCACGGGCCGGTCGTCCCCACGACCCGCTCGCCGCGCTGCTGCTCGTCGTCGAGGAAGTCCGGCCAGAAGTCGCGCCCGGTGCGGGCGCGGTAGCGCTCCGCCGCCTCGGTGAGGGTGACCCAGTAGCGATAGGGCCGATCGCCCGCCACGAGCTGCATGTGGGGGTGGACGACCGAGCCGCCCGACGGCGGCATGAAGTTCCAGTTGAGGCTGCGGTGGCGCGCCTCGGGAAGGCGCGCGGCGACGGTGGCCAGGAAGCGCTGCGAGAGCGCGAAGGCCGCGGCGAGCCGTTCCGGCTCCATCTCGGTGAGCCGCACGAGGTGCGTCCGGCCGAGGACGACCACCGCACAGACGAGGTCGTAGGGCAGGAGGTTCGGCACGACGACCATGTCCCCCTCGCGCATCCGGCCGCCCGGGATCAGGGTCTCGGGGAAGCGGGGGGTCGCCGCGTCGATCCGCTCCGGGCAGAAGGGGCAGCGCTCGCGGGTGGCGAGGTCGAGGGCGGCGAGGTCCGGGCGCGGCGGCACGCGGAAGGGAAAGTCGAAGACCCGCACCGTGTCGCCGGTCAGCGGGTCGACGCGCACCTCGGCCCCCCGCGTCGTCGGCTCGCCGGTCGCCGGGTCGAGGAAGGTCATGGTTTTCGGTTCGGCGACGAATTCGGGCATCGGGCCGAGGCCACTCCAGGATCGAGGCGCCGGTCACTCTAGCGCGGCGCCAACGTTTGACTATAACAGTGTTCTTTCGATAGAGTGAGTCAATCGGCAGATCGGTGGAGGAGGTCCACTATGCGGCGCATGCGCGCATCGACCGGTTCACTCGTTCCGGCCGCCGTTGTGGCGCTCGTGCTCGGTGCCGGCGTCCTCGGCGTCTTCGGCCCGCGCGAGGGCATCGCGGCCGGCTACCCCGAGAAGCCCATCAAGGTCATCGTCCCGTGGGCCGCGGGAGGCGACACCGACATCATCGTGCGCCTCGCGACGAGCATGGCGGAGAAGCACCTCGGGCAGCCGCTCGTCGTCGCCAACATCGCGGGCGCGTCGGGCACCACCGGCGCTCGCGAGGCGAAGGCGGCGCCGCCCGACGGCTACACGATCTACTCCGTCCACGACTCGATTCACACGACGTTTCACGTCGGCATGGGCGACGTCTCCTACGAGGACTTCGAGCCGGTCGCCCTCCTGACCTCCACGTACTCCATCATCACGACGAACGGCAAGGCCAAGTGGAAGACGATGCAGGAGCTCATCGCCGACGCCAAGCAGCGCCCGGGGGAGATCACGATGGGCGCGTCGCTCGGCTCCACCTCCCACTTCTTCCCGGCGATGATCGAGAAGGCCGCCGGCGTGAAGTGGAAGTACGTGAGCTACGACGGCACGGCTCCGCGCATGACCGCGCTCCTCGGCGGGCACATCGACCTGGCCGAGAGCAACCTCACGCAGCTCGAGAAGGCGAAGGGGGGACAGCTCCGCTTCCTCGCCGTCGCCTCGGAGGAGCGGCTCCCCGAGATCCCCGACGTGCCGACCCTCAAGGAGCTCGGCATCCCGGTCTTCTACGCGGTCAACCGCGGCTTCCTCGCCCCGAAGGGGACGCCGGAGGAGGCCCTCGCGAAGCTCGAGGCCGCCTTCGAGAAGGTGGCGAAGGATCCGGCCTTCGCGGCCGAGATGGCCAAGCAGGGGACGCAGGTGCGCTTCCTCGGGCGGAAGGCGTACGGCGAGTTCCTCGCGAGGAACGACGTCGAGAACGCCGAGATCGCCGCGGCGCTCGGGTACAAGAAGAAGTAGACGAGGCGCCATGAGCAGGGTCGGAGGAGGGCGTGCCGACGCCGGCATCGCGCTCGTCCTTCTGGCGCTCGCCGGGCTCGTCTTCTGGCGCGCGCGGGACATCGCGTCTCCGCCGTTCGTCCCGCTCTCGCCCGCCTTCTTCCCGAAGGTGCTGGCGGGCGTCCTCGCGATCCTCGCCCTGATCCTGCTCGTGCAGGGGCTCCGCGCGCCGAGGCGCCGGAGCCCCCAGGCGCCGGTCCTCCCGGCGCTCCTCGTCTTCGGCCCGCTCGCGACCTACCTGCTCCTCGCCCCGGTGCTCGGCTTCTTCAGCGCGACCTTCCTCTTCGTCCTGGCCGAGGGGATCCTCCTCGGCGAGCGGCGCGCCGCGGCGATCGGGCGCGCCGTCGCCGTCGCCGCCGGGACGACCGTCGCCTGCTACCTCGTCTTCGAGCGCTACCTCCGGGTCATCTTCCCGGGCGGACTCATCGGATGATCGCCGTCGGCGCGCTCGCCTCCGCCGCGGCGGCCGTCTTCGACCCGGGGGCGCTCCTCTCGCTCCTCGCGGGCGTCCTGGTCGGGCTCGTCGGCGGCGCGATCCCCGGCATCACGATCACGATGACGATCATCCTCGTCCTGCCGTTCACCTTCGGCATGGACACGGTGAACGGCATCGCGACGATGATCGGCGTGTACGTCGGCGGCGAGTCGGGCGGCCTCGTCACCGCCTGCCTGCTCGGGATCCCCGGCACGCCGTCGGCCATCGCGACCACCTTCGACGGCTTCCCGATGGCGCGGCAGGGGGAGCCCGGGCGCGCCGTCTGGCTCGGCATCTGGTCCGGCCTCTTCGGCGGGCTCATCGCGGGGGTCTTCCTCGTCTACGGCACGATCTGGCTCGGCCGGCTCGCCCTCCAGTTCGGGCCGTGGGAGTACTTCTCCCTCTTCATCCTCACCCTCTCCATCGTGGCGAGCCTCTCGGAAGGGTCGATGCTGAAGGGGCTCGTCGCAGGGACGGTCGGCCTCCTCGCGACGACGGTCGGCACCGACCCGATCATGAGCGTCCAGCGCTTCACGTTCGGCACCGACCTCCTCAAGAGCGGGTTCCCGTTCCTCCCGATCCTGATCGGCGTCTACGGGGTCACGCAGATCGTCACCGACGTGCAGCGCCTGCGCGAGGGGGACGCGCGGCTCAAGGCCCGTGTGGAGCAGGCACGGCTCGTCGTGAACCACCTCGCCGTGATCGGCGAGGTGCTCCGGGGATGGGGGAACCTGATCCGCTCGACGCTGATCGGGCTCTGGATCGGCGTGCTGCCGGCCGTCGGCGGCAGCGCCGCCAACATCCTCGCCTACGACCAGGCGCGCAAGTGGTCGCGGCATCCCGAGCGGTTCGGCCACGGGAGCCCCGAGGGGATCGTCGCGTCGGAATCGGCCAACAACGCGAACGTCGCGGGCTCCCTCGTGACCATCATGGCGTTCGGCATCCCGGGCGACGCCGTCACGGCCGTCATGCTGGGGGCGCTCCTCGTGCACGGCATCGCGCCGGGCCCCCTCTTCATGACGAACAACCTCGACGTCGCCTACGCGATGTTCCTGGCGTACTTCGTGGCGTGCGTCGCGACGGTGGCGGTGGAGGCGGCCATCCTGCGCGTCTTCCTGCGCCTGATCAACGTGCCGCGCGACGTCCTCTTCCCGGTCATCCTCGTCCTCTGCGTGATCGGCGCTTTCGCCCTCAACAACCTCTGGGCCGACGTCTGGACGCTCTTCTTCTTCGGGATCCTCGGCGTCCTCATGGTCCGATACGGCTTCCCGCTCGCCCCCATCATCCTCGGCGTCATCCTCGGCAACCAGATCGAGCTCAACTTCATCCGCGCGCTGATGACCAATGCCGATCCCCGGCTCTTCCTCACGCGGCCCCTATCGGGCATCATGCTGTTCTTGACGCTCGTCTCGGTGGCGATCGCCGTCTGGCAGACCCGGCGTGGCGCGCGCGCCGAGGCGGTCGAGGCCGAAGGCTAGCCGGCCGATTTCCACAGGAGGCACGACATGACCGTCAAGATCACCGCGCGACCCAACGGGCCCTACCTCGTTCAGGGGGACGTCGAGCTGTACGACCCGACGGGGCAGAAGGTCGAGGTGGCGCCGGGGGCCACGATCGCGCTCTGCCGCTGCGGCGGGTCGACGACCAAGCCGTTCTGCGACGGGACGCACAGCAAGATCGGCTTCAAGGCCGCCGAGGCGGCCGTGAAGCGCGAGAAGGCGTAGGCTACAGGCGGGCGGCCGAGGCGGCCAGGGCGCGCGCGTCGGCTGCGAGGTCGTCGCGGCCGGCCGCGCGGGCGAGCGCTTCGAGGGCGGCGTAGTGTCCCGGCAAGGTGCGGCCGATACCGGCCCGCGCCTTGCCGCGCGCCGGCTCCGGCAACGCCGCGATGACGGCCGCCACCCGGGGAAGCTCCTGCTGCTCGAACCGGACCGCTGCCTCCACCGCGGCGGGGAGGCCGGTCTGCGGGTCGGCCGTCGCCGCCGCCTCGAGGGCCGCCACGAGCGGCTCGGCCGCGTCGAGGTCGGCCTCGCTCTCCGGAGCGGCCGCCGGCAGGTCGGTCGCCATGCGCACGAAGTCGCCCGAGAGGTTCAGGACGGCGAAGTGCTGCGCCTCCCCGTCGGCCATCTCGGCGAAGCGGCGGCCCGAATCGAGCCCGCCGAAGCGAGCGGCGAGCGCCCGGTACGCCTGCATCGCCCGCCGCTCGAGCGCCGCGGCCCGCTCGGCCAGCCTGGCCCTTGCCTCGTGGGCGTCGTCGGTCATCGCTCCGCCTCCTGGCAGCTCTCGCAGGGACAGAGGTCCCGCAGGAGCTCGAACGAGAAGATCCCCGTGTCGTGGCGGTCGCTCCAGTAGAAGCGAAGCGCGTAGCGGCCGATCGGCTCCGCCCGCTCGAGCGCGAGCGGCGCGCCGGAGCCGGGCTGGTCCGCGATCGGCAGGCTCACCCCGGTCGAGGGCGAGGCGGCCTCAGCCTTCGCCCGCCGCTCGTGACAGGAGGCGCAGGGGCAGCGCTCGCGCAGGTACTCGAGCGGGTAGACGCTCTCGTGCCCGTCGGCCCAGACGATCCCGTAGAACTCGTCGCCGATCGCCTCGGCGGTCCGGGGAAGCGTGCGAAGCTCGGCGCTCATGCCGGTCATTATAGGCGGGACGGCCGCGTTCCCCACGGGGTCAGGCCTTTCCATTTTCCATGGGGTCAGGCCTTTCCGTTTTCCAGGGGGTCAGGCCTTTCCATTTTCCAGGCCGGCAAACGCCAGGGGCCGACCCCACACGCTTTCCGCCCTGCGCCTCGTCCGTCCGGGACCCCCTCCGTG
>DATCKS010000304.1:0-1809 GCA_036562265.1 Thermodesulfobacteriota bacterium
TCCTCGTCCAGAAGTACTCGAAGCGCAGCGGCGCCTACCTGACCTGCCCCAACAAGTGCGGCTACCGCTCCGAGAGCGAGGCCTTCTCCAAGGAGGACGAGGCGAACGGCCAGGAGGCGGCCGGCGGCGCGTGACGCGCCGGCGCACCCACCCGTTCCGCCCTACTTCCGTCGCGTACGCCTCCCGGCCGGGCTCGTCGTCCGCCGGAACGCCTTGCCGCGCCGACGCCGACCGACGCGCCGCCTCGCCCGTTTGCCGGCCGTGGCCAACCCGTACGGGACGCGCGCTCGGCGCCGCGCCACGCCCGGCCGGACGAGCGTCCTTCGCCCGGGTCGTGGGCCAGGGCGGGGCCGCGCGCGTCAAGCCCCTTGCGCTTCGCCATCGGCGTCTCCTGAAGGTTCGAGGTCGGCGCGGCGGACGCAAGCCCCTTCCCCCGCTGCGCTACACTTTTCACATGTCGCATCGTCCTCGCGTCGTCGTCGTCGGCGGCGGTTTCGCCGGTTGCGAGGCCGCGTACCAGGCCGCGCGCCGGGGCGCCGCCGTCACGCTCTACGAGATGAAGCCGGTCAGGATGTCGCCGGCCCATCGCTCGGCCGACCTCGCGGAGGTCGTCTGCTCGAACTCCCTCGGCTCCGACAACCCGGAGAGCGCGCCGGGGCTTCTCAAGCGGGAGCTGCGCGCCCTCGACTCGGTGATCATCGCCGCGGCGGACCGGCACCGGGTGCCGGCGGGGCAGGCGCTGGCAGTCGACCGGGAGGCCTTCGCCGCCGAGGTCACGCGGCGCATCGAGGCGACGCCCGGGATCACGGTCGTACGCGAGGAGGTGACCGAGGTCCCCCTCGAGCCCGGGTCGTACACCATCGTCGCGACCGGGCCGATGACGTCGGACGCGCTCGCCGCCTCGCTCGCGCGCATCGTCGGCGGCGAGTCGCTCTACTTCTACGACGCCATCGCCCCCATCGTGACCGCCGAGTCGATCGACCGCTCGATCGCCTTCCGTGCGTCGCGGTACGACGACGGCCCCGGCGACTACCTCAACTGCCCGCTCGACGAGGCGCAGTACCACGCGTTCGTCCGCGAGCTCCTCGCCGGCGAGACCGTGCCGTCGAAGCCCTTCGAGGAGGAGAAGGTCTTCGAGGGGTGCATGCCGATCGAGGTCATGGCCGCGCGCGGGCCGATGACGCTCGCCTACGGTCCGATGAAGCCGGTCGGCCTGATCGACCCGCGCACCGGCCGGCGCCCCTTCGCGGTGGTGCAGCTCAGGCAGGAGGACGCCGCGGCCTCGCTCTACAACATGGTCGGCTTCCAGACGAAGCTCCGCTACCCGGAGCAGAAGCGGATCTTCCGGATGATCCCGGGCCTCGAGCACGCCGAGTTCGTGCGGCTCGGCTCGCTCCACCGCAACGTCTTCCTGAACGCGCCGCGGCTGATCGACACCGCGCTGCGCGTGAAGTCGGCGCCGTCGCTCTTGCTGGCGGGGCAGATGATCGGGGTCGAGGGCTACGTCGAGTCGTGCGCCATGGGCGCGCTCGCGGGCATCCACGCCGCGCGGCTCGCCCGCGGCCTCGCGCCGCTACCGCCGCCCCGGGAGACCGCCCTCGGGTCGCTCGTGCACTACCTCGTCGCGTCGGACCCGAAGCACTTCCAGCCGATGAACGTGAACTTCGGACTCCTGCCGGAGCCGCCGCCCGAGCTGAAGGTCAGGAAGGAGCAGCGCCGGGCGTACCAGCTCCGCCGCGCAGCCGAAGCGCTCTCCGGGTGGCTGGCCGAGGTGTCGCCGGCCGCCCAGCCCGCCTAGCCCGGCATCCG
>DATCKS010000312.1:0-11030 GCA_036562265.1 Thermodesulfobacteriota bacterium
GCCCGCCGGGAGACCTCTCGGCGCCCCGCGACGGCCCGCGCGAGGGGCGCCGTCCGCCGCCGTTCGGGGCCGCGGTACCATCCCGCCCGTGCCGAACCTTCCCCGGGCCGCCGCCGCGCTCGCGCTCCTCGCCGTCACGACCGCGCTCATGGCGCCCGCGGCGCTCGAGGGGTCGCCGGTCGGCCACGACAGCCGCCTGCACCTGGTCTGGGTGCGGCAGTTCGCCGACAGCCTGGCCGCGGGCATCCCCTATCCGCGCTGGCTGCCCGACGTGAACGCCGGCCTCGGCAACCCGACCTTCGTCTTCTACCCGCCGCTCGTCTACTACCTGGCCGCGCCCTTCGTCTGGCTCACCGGCAGCGCACCGCGCGCGCTCGACGTCGTCGCCGCGCTCGCCGGCCTGGTCTCGGCCGCGGCCGCGTACCGCTACCTGCGGGGCGGCCTGCCGCGGGCCGCGGCGCTCGTCGGGGCGCTCGCGCTGGCCGCCCTCCCCTACCGCCTGCTCGACTACTACGAGCGGGCCGCGATCGCCGAGTACGTCGCCTTCGTCTGGCCGCCCCTCGCGCTCCTCGCGATCCGCTGGCTCGCCCGGGCCAAGAGCTGGCGCGAGGCCGGAGCGGCGGCGGCGGCGCTGGCCGCCTGCACGGCCGGCCTCGCGCTCACGCACCTGCCGACGCTCGTCGTCTGGGGCCCCCTCCTGGCCGCCGCCGTCGTGTGGGCCGACCGCCGCCCCGGCGGCGTGGCGCGGGGGTGGATCGCGCTCGGCCTCGGCCTCGCCCTGGCGGCCGTCTTCCTCGTCCCCGCCTACGCCGAGCGCCCGCTCGTGCAGCTCCACTGGCTCGAGTGGGTGGCCAGGGCCGAAAACCACACGCTCTTCGCCAGGGGGATGCCGCACGAGAGCCAGATGATCGCCTTCAACCACAAGGTGAGCCGGCTCGTCTGCTGGACGGCCGGCCTGGCCGCCGTCGCGGCGCTGGCGGCCCTCTGGCCGGGCGGCGGCCGGCCGTGGCGAACCGATGGCGCGCGGCTGCCTCTGGCGCCGGCCGCGCTCGTGGCCGCCGTCGTCGTCTTCCTGATGACCGGCGCCAGCCGGTGGCTCTGGACGACGCTGCCGGTCCTGCCGGCCATCCAGTTTCCCTGGCGGCTCGCGGTGGTCCTGACGCCGCTCGCGGCGCTGCTCGTCGGCTGCGCGACGGCGCGCGCGCTCGCGCCGGACGCCCCCTGGACCGCGCGCCTCCTCGGTGTCGGCGCCGCGACGCTCCTCGCGGCCAACGTCGCCGTCGGGATCCGCGACGTCGTGGCGAAGGCGTTCCTCGACCCGGTCTGGGCGGCCCGCATCGCCGACAACGTCGGCGGCGCCCAGGACGCCGCCGAGTACCGGCCGAACGCCGCGCCCGCGGCCGGGTTCCCCCGCCTGCCGCGCGCGCTCGTCACGCCGGGCGGCCGGATCGCGCTGCGCGCCTGGGAGCCGGAGCGGCGCGTCATCGAGGTGGAGACCGGGGAGCCGGCGCGGCTGCGCGTGGCGACGTTCCACTACGCCGGGTGGCGGGCGACGGTCGACGGCCGCGCCTGGCCGATCGAGACCGGCGAGTACGGGACCATGATGCTCGACCTGCCGGCCGGCCGTCACGTCGTCGAACTCGGCTTCGGCTGCACGCCGGCCCGCACGACCGGCGCCGTGACATCGGGGATCGCGTTGGTGCTGACCGGGGGGTGGTTCGCGTGGGGGCTCGCCGGTCGGCGAAGGCCGGAAAGCTAGAGGCCCGGCTGCGCGGGCCGCGAGGCCCGCGCGCCGCCTGCCGGGATCGGTCAGCGCGCCGGAGGCCAGCCCGGCGTCGCTCCAGCGTCGGCTGGGATAAGCGGGATTCTGTCGTGCGCCATCATTCCTCTAGGGTCGCGGTCGCCCGCGACCTCGAGCGCCCAACCCGGACGCTTCGGGCGGGCCACCCTTAGAACGCGTCCCTATTTGGGCTTGCACCGGGTGGGGTTTACCCTTTTCACTCCGGCCGTCCGCGGGGGGAAACCCCGGGGCCGGCGGACCTGGTCTCTGTGGCACTGTCCGTCGGCTCTCGCCGCCGAGGCGTTACCTCGCACCCTGCCCTGCGGTGTCCCGACTTTCCTCTCGCGGCGAAGCCCATGGGCCCCGCCGCCAGCGATGGCGTGACCGTCCCGGTAGGAACACAAAAGTATACCGCGGCGCTAGCGGCCGGTGAAGCGGGGCGGCCGCTTCTCGAGGAAGGCGCGTACGCCCTCGGCGTAGTCCGCGCTGTCGTGGCAGGCGGACGCGAGGCGGGCCAGATCCTCGGGGATCGGCTTGCCGGCCGGGAGGCGACCCGCCACCAGGCCGTCCACGAACCCCTTCGACGCCCGCTGGGAGAGCGGCGCGAGGGCGGCGAGGTCGCGGAGGTACGCCCGCGTGGCCCCCTCGAGGTCGGCCGCCGCGACCACGCGGTCGACGAAGCCGATCCGGAGCGCCTCGTCGGCGCCGAGCACCCGGGCCGAGAAGAGGATGTCCTTCGCGCGCGAGGGGCCGACGAGGGCGACGAGCCGGCGGAGCGAGGCAACCGGGTAGGCGATCGAGAGGCGGGCAGCCGGAACGGCGAAGCGGGCGTCGTCCGCGGCGAAGCGGAGGTCGCACGCGAGGGCGAGTCCCACCCCGCCCCCCATGCAGTAGCCGTGGATCATGGCGACGACCGGCTTCGGGCAGGCGGCGACCGCCTCGACCGCCGCCTCGTAGGCCTCGTGGTACGCGCGCGACTCGCCGTCCCGAAACTCGGCGATGTCGGCGCCGGAGGTGAAGGCCTCGGTCCCGGCCCCTCGCACCACCACCGCCCGGACCGACTCGTCCGCGCCGAGGCGCGCGAAGAGGTCCGGCATCGCCCGCCACATGGCGAGGGTGACGGCGTTCCTCACCTCGGGACGGTTCAGGGTGACGGTGGCCACGCCATCGGCGACCGTCACGACGATGTCTCCGCCCGCGTGCGGGGCGCCTGTCGCGACCGGGACCATCAGCAGCGCGCCTCCTCAAGCGACAGGTTCGGCGCGTGGCGGAACCTGCCTAAGGAGAGTTGGACGCCAGGCTCAAGGAGTGTACTGCGTCGGCCCGCCCCTGTCGCGCCGTGCCTGAGGCCGACGATCCCGACTCTGGTCCGTGACCCCCTTCTGCTCGCGAGCCCACGGTGCCGGGCCCGCGATTCTGCGAGGCATCCGCGCATCGGCCTTCCGGCCCGCCGATCGCGTGGGCACCGACGTCGCTACTGAGGCTCCGCGAACCGCACCTGGTCGATCCAGGCACCCGCGCGATCCCGTACCTGCCGGCGCAGGGCCTCCGAGCACGACTCTTCGGGCCGGCCCTCGCGAGCACGGGCTACGGCAGCACTGGAGGGCATTCACCGCGACGATCGTCGCGGCACCGTACCTGGTCGGTCCGTGATCTCCCGGAAAAGTCCCCACGACGGGCCGTCGGGGAACCGCATGCAAGTCGGCGGGCTCGGCACCGCGGCGCGTCAGCCGCGACGGACGGCCTGGCCCCTCGGACGGCGAGCCTTACCTGTGGCGCGCGACCACCATCATCGCGCCCGGCGGGCCTTCCCGATGCATGGCAAGCGGGCGATCTACCCTCGCCACACGAGGTCGGCGATCCCGCGCAGCCGCCGGTCGATCGCCTCGTTGGACATCCGGTCGGCCTCGGCGTTCTGGGCGCGCGGGACGTGACGGAAGGTAACGCGGCCGAGACGGGCCGCCCGCTCGCGCACCTTCGCGTGCAGGGCCTTGAGGCGCGGCTCCCTGACCCTGTACTCCCCGTTGAGCTGCTTCACGAGGAGTTCCGAGTCGGCCACGACGTCGAGGTCGCGCAGGCCGTGCGCCTCGGCGATCTCGAGGCCGAGCAGGAGGCCGTGGTACTCGGCCTCGTTGTTCGTGGCCGTCCCGAGGTAGAGGCCGGCCTCGCCGACGAGGCGGCCGGCGGCGTCGAAGAAGGCCACGCCGGCGCCGGCCGGCCCGGGGTTGCCGCGCGAGGCGCCGTCCACGTGCATGCGGACGGCCCGCGGCGCCGCGCCGTCCCCGCGCCGAGCGGACGCCGTCATCCGTTACGCCGGCTGCTGGTGCTCGCGGACGAAGTAGAGGATCCGCTGGCAGTTCGGGCAGGAGACGATGTCGCCGTTGCGCTGCACCTCGTTGTAGATCTGCGGCGGGATCGCCATGCGGCAGCCGGCGCACGCGCCGCCGCGCGCCTCCACCACGGCGAGCCCCTGGCGGCGGCTCCTGATCTGGTCGTAGCGGCGCAGGAGGTTCGGGTCGAGCCCCTCGACGAGCCGGTCGCGCTCGGCCGTCTCCCGGGCGACCTGCGACTCGACCCGGTCCAGCTCCGCCTTGAGCTCACCGATCTCCCGCTCGGCGGCCGCCTGCATGGCGGCGAGCGCCTCGCGCCGCGCGTCGACCGACTTCTTCAGCTCCTCGATCTGCGCGGTCGTGCGCCCGATCTCCTCCTCGCGCAGGCTCCCGGCCTTCTTCGCGAAGTCGAGTTCGCGCTTGGCCGCCTGGTACTCGCGGACCGTCTTGATGCTGATCAGCCGATGCTCGGCCAGCTTGAGCCGCTCCGCGTCGGCGGCGATCGATCGCTCGGCCTCGGCCTTCTGCGCCTCGAGGGCGCGCAGCTTCTCCTCGTCCGCCGCGAGGGCCGCCGCCTCCCGAGCGACCTCGGCCTCGAGCTTCGCGATCCGCTCGGGCACCTGATCGCGCGTCCGGCGGATCTTGTCGAGCCTGAGGTCGACCTCCTGGAGCTGACCCAACCGGGCAAGTACAGTCTGCAACGTGAGCGTCCTCCTGATTCTGTCCCCGAGAGGGACGGCGTTCGATTCCGACAGTCGTGGTGGGCCCACCAGGGCTCGAACCTGGACCGAACCGGTTATGAGCCGGCGGCTCTACCAGTTGAGCTATGGGCCCCGAACTCCCGCGGCACGCCTCGCAAGGAAAGCCGTGCCGGCTACTTGCCCGGCCGCGTCCCTCTGGCGCCGAAGGGGACGGGCCGGGCCCGAGGTCGTCAGTTCTCCACGAACGCCTTCAGCCGCTTGCTGCGCGACGGGTGCCGCAGCTTGCGCAGCGCCTTGGCCTCGATCTGCCGGATCCGCTCCCGGGTCACGTCGAAGTCCTGCCCGACCTCCTCGAGCGTGTGGTCGCTCTTCTCGCCGATGCCGAAGCGCATGCGCAGGACCCGCTCCTCGCGCGGGGTGAGCGTCGCGAGCACCTTGCGCGTCTGCTCGGAGAGGCTCATGGCGATGACGGCATCGGCCGGGGAGATGACGGCCTTGTCCTCGATGAAGTCGCCGAGGTGGCTGTCCTCCTCCTCCCCGATCGGCGTCTCGAGCGAGATCGGCTCCTTGGCGATCTTGAGCACCTTGCGGACCTTGTCGAGCGGCAGCTCCATCCGCTCGGCGATCTCCTCGGGGGTCGGCTCGCGGCCGATCTCCTGGACGAGGTAGCGCGAGGTGCGGATGAGCTTGTTGATCGTCTCGATCATGTGGACCGGGATGCGGATCGTCCGCGCCTGGTCGGCGATCGCGCGGGTGATCGCCTGCCGGATCCACCAGGTGGCGTACGTCGAGAACTTGTACCCGCGCCGGTACTCGAACTTGTCCACGGCCTTCATGAGGCCGATGTTCCCCTCCTGGATCAGGTCGAGGAACTGGAGGCCGCGGTTGGTGTACTTCTTGGCGATCGAGACCACGAGCCTGAGGTTCGCCTCGACCAGCTCGCGCTTGGCCATCTTGGTCTGCGCCTCGCCCTCGGCGATCGCGGCGACCGAGGCCTTGAGATCGGCGATCCCCATCTCCGCCTCGGCCTCGACCCGCTCGATCCGCTTGCGGATCTCGGCGTACGCCTTCTCGAACTCCTCGACCCGCTTCGGATCGAGCCGGCGGCCGCCGACCACGAGCGGCCGGGTCTTCCCCCCGCCGCGGCGCTTCGACTTGCCGTTCGCCAGGGCCCGCTCGAGCTCGGCCGCCGTCATGCCGAACTCGCGCTCGAGCGTCTCGAGTTCCTGCTCGGCGCGGACCGCCTCGTCGGCGAGGGCGCGCAGCCGCTCGACGATGCGCTCGACCTGCTTCGGCTTGAGGTTGATCTCCTTGAGGACCTTGAGGATCCGCTCGCGGTTGAACTGGATCTTCTTCCGAAGGCGCCGGCGCTGCTCCTCGGAGATCTTCCGGTCGTCCTTGAGCGCGTCGAGGGCGACGTTCTCCTCGTGGATCTTCGTGACCCGGTCGAAGGCGTCGAGGACCCGCTGGAGGTGCCGCTCCTCCTCCTCCGCCGCGCCGTCCTCGTTCTCGTCGAGGTCCCGGATGACCTCCTTCACCCGGAGCTTCCGCTTCCGGAGGCGATCGCCGATGCCGAGGATCTCCTTGACGGCGAGCGGCGAGTTGAGGACGGCGGCGAGGACCGCCTCCTCGCCCATCTCGATCCGCTTGGCGATCTCGACCTCCCCCTCGCGGGTGAGGAGCGAGACGGTCCCCATCTCGCGGAGGTACATGCGGACCGGGTCGTTGGTCTTGCCGAGGGCGGCCGAGTCGAGGTCTTCGTCCTCCTCCTCCTCGTCCTCCTCCTCGTCGGCCTCGACCTTCGGGATCTTGACCTTCGCGGCGTCGACCAGCTCGATGTCCATCTCGCCGAACATCGTCATGATGTCGTCGATCTGGTCCGACGAGACGATGTCGGAGGGCAAGACGTCGTTGACCTCGTCGTAGGTCAGGAAGCCTTTCTCCTTGCCGAGGTCCATGAGCTGCTTGACCTCGTCCAGTCGCTTGTCCTTGGGCATCCTGCGCCCCTCCGGATCGGGACCCGCCGCGGTCCCGCGCTGCCCTACCCGTCGACTCAAGACGTCTGCTTCGAGACCTGGTGCTTCGCGCCGTTCAGCGCGTTGACCCGCTCGAGCAGCGGAGCCAGCTCGGCCATCGGCGCCCCGCGGCGATCCGCGATCTCGCGGCGCAGCCGCGCCAGCTCGTGATTGATGGCCCGCGCCCGTATCGAGCGCGCGGCGTCGTCGAGGAGCCGCCGCGCGGCGGCCTCGTCCCCCGCCGCCTCGTCGAGCCGCGCGGCGATGCGCGCGAGCCGACCATGCGCCGCGGGGTCGGTAACGCGATCGATCAACCGGTCGACCTCCACCGTCCCGGCCCCCTCCTCGCGCACCACGCCCGCCACCACCGACACGACCTCCGAGACCGCGGGGTCGCCGAGCGCCGGCAGGACGTCGCTCGCGAGGATCTCGGCCGCGAGACCGGGCGCGAGGAGGACGGCCTTGAGCAGGCAGTCGCCGTCGGCCTCCGGCCCGGCGACCGGCGGACGGCGCCCGGCTCCGACCGGCGCCGGCGCGAACGCGCCGCGCGTCTTGCGGGCCAGGAGGTGCCGCCGGACGAACCCCTCGTCCACGCCGAGCCGATCGGCGAGGTACTTGGCGTTGAGGTCGCGCCGGACCCGATCGGGCTCGCGATCGAGGAGCGGCTCGGCGGCGCGAATCACCCGCACCTGGCCCTCGATCGTTCGGACGTCTTCCCGGCCGATCAGGACGTCGACGAACGCCGCGAACGGCTCCAGCGCCTCGGCGATGACCCGCCTGAGCCCCGCCTCACCGACCTTGCGCACGAACGTATCCGGGTCCTCGCCCGCCGGCAGCCGCGCGAGACGCGGCGAGGCCGCCGTTCCGCGGAAGAGTTCGAGGCTCCGCTCGGCCGCCCGCATCCCGGCGGCGTCGCCGTCGAAGAGCGTGACGACGCGCCGGGCGTAGCGCGACAGGGTCTCCGCGTGCCGGGGCGTGAGGGCCGTGCCGCAGGTCGCGACGGTCTCCTTCACCCCCGCCTGGTGCAGCGCGATGCAGTCGAAGTACCCCTCGACGACCACCACCTGGTCGGCCCGCCGGATGGCCTCGCGCGCCTGGGGGAGCCCGTAGAGGACGTCCCCCTTGCGGTAGACCGGCGACTCGGCCGAGTTGAGGTACTTCGGCTCCTGGCCCGCCGCCATCGCCCGCCCCCCGAAGGCGACGATGCGTCCCTGGGCGTCGGCGATGGGGATGACGAGCCGGTCGCGGAAGCGATCGTAGAAGCCCCCGCCCGACTCCCGCCCCACGGCGAGGCCGGCCCGCGCGACCGTCTCGGGCCTGTGCCCCTGACCGGCGAGGTGCCGCAGCAGGTTCTCCCACCCGGCCGGCGCGTACCCGAGGCCGAAGGTCTCGACCGTCTCGGCCGAGAGGCCGCGCGAGGCCAGGTACTCCCGGGCCGCCCGCCCCTCCGGCCCGGCGAGCCGCGCGCGGAAGAAGGCGGCCGCGGCGGCGTTCACGGCGAGAACCGCCTGCCGCTCGGCCTCGGCCCGCCGCGCCTCCGGCGAGAGGTCGTCGGTCGGCACCGGGACCCCGACCCGGCGCGCCAGCGCGCGCGCCGCCTCGGGGAAGCTCATGCCCTCGCGCCGCATCAGGAAGTCGAACGCGGTCCCGCCCGCGCCGCAGCCGAAGCAGTGGAACACGCCGCGCGCCTCGTTCACGGTGAAGGAGGGGGTCTTCTCCCCGTGGAAGGGACAGAGCCCCTTCCAGGACTGCCCCGCCTTGCGGAGGGCGACGTGTTCGCCGATCAGCTCGACGATGTTCGTCCGCTCCCTGATCTCGCGCAGCGTCTCCTCGGGGATGAAGGGCATCGCCCCTAGCCTCCGAGGTCCACGAAGGTGACGCCGGCGCCGCCGTGCGCCGGGTCGCCCCCCGTCACCGATCGGACCGACCTGTGCGTCTTGAGAAACTCGCGGATGGCCGCGCGAAGCCGCCCGGTGCCGGTCCCGTGGATGATCGCCACCCGCGAGAAGCCGGCAAGGATAGCATCGTCGAGCGACTTGTCCACCACCGGCAGCGCCTCGTCCACGCGAAGGCCGATGACGTTGACCTCCCGGGCCGGCTCGACCTTCCGGCCCTCGGCGTCGATCGTGACGCTCGGCCGGTCGCGGCGGGGCGCCGCCTGCCCCCCGTCCCACCCCTTCGCGGCGCCGGGGCGGGGGGGGCCGCCCAGGCGGGTCAGCCCTTCGAGCGGCACCCTGAGCTTGAGCGCCCCGAAGGCGACCTCCGCCTGGCCCGCCTCCGCGTCGATCGATACGAGTTCGCCCTCGCGGCCGAGCGACGCGACCCGAACCCGGTCGCCGGGGGCGAGCCCCTCCTCCCGCTCCGCCGGGGCGGGGGCGGCCTCGCCGGCCGTCTCGGGGCGGAGCGCCTCGGCGAGGCGCGCCTTCGCGTGCCGCAGCGCCCCCTTGGCGCCCGCCACGACGTGCGGGGCGACGGCCGCCTCGGCGGCGCGCGCCTTGAGGTCGTCGAGCACCCTGCGCATCTCGGCTTCCGCCGCCGCGATCGTGCGCGCCGCCTCCTCGCGCGCCCGGGCGAGGATCGCGCTCCGCTTCTCGCGGAGTTCGGCCTCGGTCTTCTCGGCCGCGCGGGCCGCCTGCGCCGCGCGCTGCCTGAGCCGCTCGGCGCGCCTGAGTTCCGACGTCGCGGCGCGGCGCGCGCGCTCGATGTCGCGGAGGAGGGCCGCCGCCCGCGAGTCGCCGCCGGCGAGGGTCGCCTCGGCGGCCGCGACGACGTCGGCCGGGAAGCCGAAGGCCTTCGCGAGGGCGATCGCGTTGCTCTGGCCGATCGAGCCGTAGATGAGCCGGTAGGTAGGCCTGAGCGACCGCGGATCGAACTCGACCGCCACGTTCTCGGCCCCCTCGCGGCCGTAGGCGTAGGCCTTGAGCGGCGCGAGGTGGGTCGTCGCCACGACGAGCGCCCCCTGGGCACGGAGCCGGTCGAGGACCGCCACCGCGAGCGCCGAGCCCTCCTCCGGGTCGGTCCCGGTCCCAAGCTCGTCGAGGAGGACGAGCGATCCGCCGTCGGCCCTGGAGAGGACGTGGGCGAGCGCCTTCAGGTGCGCCGAGAAGGACGACAGCCCCCGCTCGATCGCCTGGTCGTCGCCGATGTCGGCGAAGACCTGCGTGAAGACCGGCAACTCGCTGTCGGGCGAGGCCGGGATGTGCAGGCCCGCCTGCGCCATGAGGGCGAGGAGCCCGAGCGTCTTGAGCGAGACCGTCTTGCCGCCGGCGTTGGCCCCGCTGATGAGGAGCGTCCGCACCGAGGGCCCGACGGTGAGGTCGACGGGCACGACGGTGCGGGGCGCCTGCCCGTCCCGGCGAGCCGCTTCCGCCTGGAGGAGCAGGAGGGGATGTCGGGCCTGCCGGAGCGCGAGCCCCCGCAGGTCCTCGGCCGCCAGCGGCAGGAGGCGCGGCTCGGCCGCCTCGAGGCGGCGCGACAGCGCGGCCTTCGCCTGGGCGAGGTCGAGGTGGGCGAGGATGGCCTGGTTCTCGGCGAGCGCGTCGCGGTGCCGGCGGGCATCGGCCGTGAGCGTGGCGAGGACGCGCCACTCCTCCTCCTTCTCCTGCTGTCGCAGGAGGGCGAGGTGGTTGTTGGCGTCGACGACCGAGAGCGGCTCGACGAAGTAGGTGGCGCGGCTCTGCGACTGGTCGTGCACCACCCCCGGCACGAGGCCGCGGTAGTTCGTCTTGAGCGGGATGACGTAGCGGTCGTTGCGCTGCGTGACGACGCGATCCTGGACGACGGCGGCGACCCGTTCGTCGTTGAGGAGCCGCTCGAGGCTCGACTGGATCTGGCCCCGCACCCGCTCTTTCTCGGCCCTGACCCGCGCGAGTTCCGGCGAGGCCTCGTCGAGGATCTCGTACTGCGGGCCGATGGCCCGGCGGATGGCGGCCACGAGGTGCGGCAGCTCGACGAGCCGCTCGGCGCGCGCCGCGAGGCGCGGGGCGATGTCGGCGGCGCGGCGCAGGGCGCGCCGCGTGCTGATGGCGGCCTCGGCCGCGCGCAGCACCTCGACCAGCTCGGGCGCCGGCAGGACGGCCCCCTCGACCCGCAGCGCGGCGAGCCGCGGCGCGAGGTCCGGCACGCCCGACAGCGGGAAGGGCCCGGACCGCTCCACGAAGCGCCGCGCCTCGGTGGTCTCCGCGAGCGCCTCGGCCACCGCGGC
>DATCKS010000334.1:0-4745 GCA_036562265.1 Thermodesulfobacteriota bacterium
ATTGCCGCCTGGGACATCGCGATCGGCCCGGCCGGAGAGGAGCTGCCGCCCGGCCGCGGCACCGCGACCGAGGGGAAGGCGATCTACGAGGCGCAGTGCGTCGTCTGCCACGGGCCGTCGGGCACCGAGGGGCCCATGGACCGGCTCGTCGGCGGCCAGGGGAGCCTCGCCAGCGACTCGCCGGTCAAGACGGTCGGCAGCTACTGGCCCTACGCCACGACCGTCTTCGACTTCATCTGGCGCGCGATGCCGCAAACCGCCCCCGGCTCGCTCACCGCCGACCAGGCCTACGCGGTCACCGCGTACGTGCTCTTCCTCAACGGGATCGTCGGCGAGCGCGACGTGATCGACGCCGAGAGCCTGCCACGGGTCCGGATGCCGAACCGCGACGGCTTCGTCCCCGACGCGCGGCCGGACGTCCCCTACTGGCTCCTCCGCGCGGGCGAGCCTGCCGCATCGGGCGCGTCCGGCACGCGTTGAGCGCCCCTTACCCCGCCGAGACGGCCTGCGCCACCTCCACCCGGTTGCCGCCCGGGTCGCGCAGGTAGAAGCGGAGCCAGCCGGGCACCGGCTGGTCGTCGGGGATGATCTCGAGGCCGCCGGCCCGGGCGGCCCGCTCGGCCGCGGCAAGGTCGGCCACCCGGAAGCAGACGTGCCGGCGGCTGCCGTGCGTCGCGGACGGATCGAGGTCCTCGACGGAGACGTGAAGCTGCGTGGCGCCGACCTGATACCAGGCGCCCCCCCGCCCTCGCAGCCGCTCGGGCTTCGGGATCTCCCTGAGGCCGAGCACCTCGCCGTAGAAGCGCTTTGCCTCCGCCTCGGCCGCGCGCGGCACGCCGATCTGTACGTGGTCGATGGCGACGACGGTGGCGTCCATGGTCGACCTCGCGGTTACAGGTTGAACACGACGAGCCGCTCCTCGGTCATCTCCTCGATGGCGTAGCGCGGTCCCTCGCGACCGATGCCGCTCTGCTTCACGCCGCCGTACGGCATGTGGTCCACGCGCCAGGTGGACGAGCCGTTCACGATGATGCCGCCCGCCCGCACCTCCCGGATCACGCGGAACGCCACCTCGAGGGAGGCGCTGAAGACGCCGCACTGGAGGCCGAAGGGGGAGTCGTTCACCTGCCGGATCGCGTCGTCGAGCGAGCGATAGGGCAGGATCGACATGACCGGCCCGAAGACCTCCTCGCAGACGAGCTTCATGTCGGGCGTGACGTCGGTGACGACCGTCGGCACGAGCTGCGCGCCGCGGCGCGTCCCGCCGCAGAGGACCCGCGCGCCGCCGGCGACCGCCTCGCGCACCCAGCTCTCGACGCGCACGGCGGCCGCCTCGTCGATGAGCGTGCCGATGTCGGTCGCCGGGTCGAGCGGGTCGCCCACGACGAGAGTCGGCACGAAGGCGAGCAGCTCCTCCGTGAAGCGCGCGACGACCGACTCGTGCACGTAGACCCGCTGCACCGAGATGCAGCTCTGGCCGGCGAGCCGGAAGGCGTTGCGGGCGCAGGTGACGGCGGCCGTCCGCACGTCGGCGTCGGCGTGGACGATCGTGGGCCCGGTCCCCCCGAGCTCGAGGGCGACCCGCCGCAAGCCCGCGCGGGCGCGGATCGCCGCGCCGGCGCGGGTGCTGCCGGTGAACGTGATGAAGTCGACGCGCGGATCGTCGACCAGCCGCTCGCCGACCGCGGCGCCGCCGTAGACGACGTTCAGGGCGCCGGCCGGAAGGCCCGCTTCGACCATGATCTCGGCGAGGCGCATCCCGACCAGGGGGCACTGGGGCGGCGGCTTGAGGACCGTCGCGTTGCCGGCCGCGAAGGCCGGTCCGACCTTGTGACACATGAGGTTGAAGGGGGCGTTGAAGGGAGTGATGGCCGCGACGACGCCGACCGGGAAGCGGAGCATCACGGCGACCTTCCCCTCGCCGAGCGCGGCGCCGCCGAGCGGGATGTGCCGCCCCTCGATCCGCTTGGCCTCCTCGCCCGAGACCGTCAGGGTCTCGACCGAACGGTCGATCTCCGCGAGGCTGTCCTTGAGCGACTTGCCGGTCTCGCGGGCGATCGTCCGCGCGAGGTCCTCGCGCCGCGCGCGCACGAGGCTCGCCGCGCGGGCGAGCACCGCCTGGCGCTCGCTCGTGGCCATGGCCGCCACGCGCGGCGCGGCCGCGACGGCCGCGGCGACCGCCTCGCCCACCTCGGCCGCGGAGGCGGTGGGCGCGCGGGAGACCAGCTCGCCGCGGTAGGGGTCGCGCACCTCGAAGGGGTCCCCTCCGGACCGCCAGGCTCCGCCGATCAGCATCCGCACGTCGACCACGCTCATCCGTTCCTCCGGGCAGGTATCTAAGTCTGTTCTACGCCTGGCGTTCCGCCGGCCGCCCCCGGGCGGAATCCGATGCCGGCATTTCCCCAGGGAAATCCCGCATCTCGGCGTTGACACTCACATCGTGAAAATGTTATTCATGTACATCGTAATTCGGGAGACGGCAAGCTGCGAGCACCAGGAGAAGGGTCGAACATCGTTCACGACCAGAAGCCGGCGGCGCGGCGGGGCCCCAAACCCCGCGGCGCCGCCGCGCCCGAGGCTCCGGTCATCCAGTCGCTGCAGCGCGCCTTCGCGATCCTGGAGGCGGTCGGGCGCCGGGGCACGGGGATGACCATGTCCGAGATCGGCCGGGAGACGAGCCTGCACCCGAGCACCGCCTTCCACCTGGTCCGCAGCCTGGTGACCCTCGGGTACCTGCGACAGGTGGACGGGTCGCGCCGGTACCGGCTCGGCTCCAAGGTGTTCCAGCTCGCCTCGTCGGTCCTCACCGAGGTCGAGCTGTCCGAACGGGCGCTCCCCTTCGTCACCGACATCGCGCGCGCCTCCGGCGAGACCTCGCACCTGGCCGTGCTGGACGGTGACGAGGTGGTGGTGATCGCCAAGGTCGACGGCCAGAGCCCGCTCAGGCTCGCCGAACGGGTCGGCTACCCGCGCCCGCTCCACTGCACCGCCATCGGCAAGGTCCTCCTCGCCCACCGGCGCGAGGCCGATCGCCGGGCCTTCCTGGCCGAGGCGCTCCTGGAGGCGAGAACCGCGCGGACGATCACGTCGCGCGAGCGGCTCGAGGCGGAGATCGAGGCGGTGCGGGCGCGCGGCTACGCCGTGGACGACGAGGAGTTCGCGCAGGGGTTGCGCTGCGTGGCCATGCCGGTGCGGAACTTCACGGGGCAGGTGGTGGCCGCCATCGGCCTGTCGGGGCCGGTCTGGCGGGTGAGCCCCGAACGGATGCCGCGACTCGTCGAGCTCGTCGGCGACGCCGCGGCGCGGCTGTCGGCCGAGCTGGGCTACCGGCCGCCGCAGGCGGACCCCCCGGCGGCCTGATCCCCCTTCATCCCATCGTCAACCGGAGCGCGCGCCTCAAGGAGGGATGACCATGCCGAGCGGCGGCGAGATCATCGTCGAGTACCTCGTCCGGGAGAAGGTCCCGTACGTCGTCGGCCTCTGCGGCCACGGCGACGTGGGGCTCCTCGACGCCCTCTACGACCGGTCGAGCGAGATCAAGTTCATCTCGACGCGGCACGAGCAGGCGGCCGTCCACATCGCCGACGCCTACTTCCGCGTGGCGCACCGCCCGCTCGCGACGCTCACGTCGTGCGGTCCCGGTTCCTGCAACATCCCGGTGGCCCTCGCGGCGGCGTTCATGGACTCCTCGGCGCTCTGCGCCATCACGGCCAACGTGCCGACGTCGCAGTTCAACCGCGGGCCCTTCCAGGAGACGTACCGGCACTACCAGGCCGACTTCCCCTCGGTCCTCAAGCCGTACGTCAAGCGGAGCTGGCAGCCGACGCGCGTCGACATGCTCCCCCTCGCCCTCGCGCAGGCCTGGAAGACGATGCTCTCCGGCCGTCCCGGCCCGGTGAACCTCGACGTCCCCTTCGACCTCTTCGTCGAGACGGCGGACGTCGAGACGCCGGAGCCGGTCGGCTGGCGTCACGGCATCAGCTCCCGCAGCGGCGGCTCGCCCGAGTCGATCGCGAAGGCGCTGGAGCTGCTCGTGCAGGCGAAGCGGCCGCTCATCTGGGCGGGCCACGGGGTGGCGCTGTCGGAGGGCGCCGAGGCGCTGGTCGCGCTCGCCCGGCGGCTCGAGATCCCGGTCGCCACCTCCCCCAACGCGTTCGGGACCATCCCCGGCGACGACCCGCTCGCCCTCGGGATGCTCGGGCGCAACGGCACGCTCCAGGCCAACGAGGCCGCCCGGAGCTGCGACGTGCTCCTCGCCGTCGGTGTCAAGTTCGACGACCGCTCGAGCAGCGCCTGGCTGCCCGGGTACACCTTCAACATCCCGCCCACGAAGCTCATCCACGTCGACATCGACGTCGAGGAGATCGGCCGCAACTACCCGGTGCACCTCGGCATCGTGGGCGACGCGCGCACCGTGCTCGAGCAGCTCGTCGAGGCCGCCGCCAGGGCGCGCATCGACACGGAGGCGCGCAAGGCCTGGCACCGCGAGATCGCCGCCTGGCGCGAGGACTGGGAGCGCTTCGTCGAGCCGGGGCGCCGGAGCGACGCCCGGCCCATCCACCCGCTGCGCGTCGTCGACTCGCTGCGCCGCGTCCTGCCCGACGACGCCATCGTCGCGGCCGACGTGGGGGTCCACCACAACTGGCTCGTGCAGTTCTGGAAGACCCGGCGGCCCCAGACGCTGCTCAACTCGTGGGGCTTCTCGTCGATGGGCTTCGGCGTCTGCGGCGTCCTCGGGGCCAAGC
>DATCKS010000064.1:0-1862 GCA_036562265.1 Thermodesulfobacteriota bacterium
GGATCCAGGCGACCGGTGCGACGCCGCTGCCCGCCGCCGCTGGCCGTCACCGAGCGGCCCTATATCCCCACCAGCTCCAGTAACGCGGCGACGCGGTGCCGGTCCACGGCAAAGCTGCCGAGGGGCCCGTTCCAGTCGCCGTGCCAATCCGAGCCGCCCGTCGTGAGGAGGCCGTACGCGCGAGCGGCCGCCTCGAGGCGCCGGGTCTGACTCGCGGTGTTCATGGGACGGTAGCACTCGATCCCCTCGAGCCCCCAATCCACGAAGTGACCGAGCTCCTTCTCGAGGACCTCGAAGGGAGGGTGCGCCCAGACGGCGATCCCGCCCGCCTCGTGGATCAATTCGATGGCCTCCCGGGGCGTGAGGAGCTCGGTCGGCAGGAATGCCGGGCCGCCATCGGCGAGGTATCGATCGAACGCCTCCTGGACCGTACGCACGTGGCCGGCTTCGACGAGGGCGCGGGCCAGGTGCGGGCGGCCGATCATGCCGGTGCCGGCGGCGGCGGCCATGTCCTCGTAGGAGATTCTGATGCCCAGGTCCTCGAGGCGCCGGATCATCCCCTGCATGCGCTCGTCACGCCGCTCGAGAGCCTGCGCCGCGTAGCGAACGAGCCCGGGGTGGTCCGGGTCGACGAGGTAGCCCAGGATGTGGATCTCGATGCCGCCGTGCGTGCTGGATACCTCGATGGCCGGCACGACCTCGAGTCGACCCTTGGCCGCGCGGCGGGCTTCGGCGATCCCGGCCGTCGCGTCGTGGTCGGCAAGGGCGATGATGTCGAGGCGCCCCGCCACGGCGGCCTCGACCACGTCGGTGGGCGAGAGGGCTCCGTCCGAGACCGATGAATGGATGTGCAGGTCGATGCGCACGTGTTGCCAATCCCTCCGATCAGCGCGCCGCGACGCTCCTGCCCCAGCGCCACGCGAGCCCAACGCCGATGGCGTCGTGTTCGCCCAGGGCGACGCCGAAGCGAAGCAGCAACGAGCGGTCGATCTCGAGATCTACGCCGAGGTCAGCCGTGAACGAGAATTCGGTTTCGGTCTCGTCGTCTGCCGCGAAGACATCCAGCCCCACGCGCGGCACGATGTAGGGGAGGAAGACGAGCCCGCCCGAGGCGAACACCCGGCCGATGCTGAGCCCGGCCGGGATGCGGAGGAACGTCCCGTCGTCGACGGTCGCGCCGACGCCGAGGAGCCATGCGATGTCGAGGGGGAACGCACGGCCGGACCGCGTGATCGGCCCGTAGAACTCAGCGCCGAACAGGACCGAGATCCCGTCCTCGCCCTCGTCGTCGGCGATCCCTGCGCGTACGCCGAGGTTCAGGTTCCCGCTCTGACGCCAGATCCCGGCGAGGGCCCATTCGCCGCCCGAAGGGTCGATGAGGTAGACGCCCAGGTCGTCGCCGGGACGGGGTGGCAGGAAGATTGGCGAGTCCCATGCGGCAATCCCCTGCGCCGTCGCAGACGCCGGCACGAGCAGCACGAAGCTCGCCAGGAGCGCGGTCCAGCGTACTCGCATGACGGGTCCTCCTATCCCTTACGTTCTCCTCGACAATGAACGACGGCGGGAGCGCGGACATCCGCCCGCACTCCCGCCGCCTCGCGGATCGCGTCACTGCGTCCTCATGCCACGGGCCTGGTCCGCTCCCGTGGCGACGCGGGGTTCACTCCGCCTGGGTCCGCTCGCTCAGGACGGTCACGACATCGTCGATCACCTGCATGAATCCGCCGGACACCCAGAAGCGGTCCTCGACGTCGCCGCGGCGGATGCGCAGGTCGCCCTCACCGAGCAGGACCATGAACGGCGCGTGGCCGCGCAGGATCCCGACCTCGCCGTCCCACGCCGGAGCGACGACCATGTCGGCC
>DATCKS010000363.1:0-18422 GCA_036562265.1 Thermodesulfobacteriota bacterium
GTGCAAGTCGCGGCTCGAGAAGGAGATCGGCTCCCGCAAGCGGTTCGACGAGGAGTCGACGTACCGCGACCTCGCGATGAGCGACGACGACGACGAGTAGGCTCGCACCCGGCGCCCACGGCGCTCACGAGGGGCCGGCTCCCGGCGGGGGCCGGCCCCTACGTGTTTCGGCGTCCAGCGAGGATGCCGCGCAGGCGGCGCCCCCTGCCGCTCCGCCTCCTGCCGTCCGGATCGGGCGAGACCGGGCCTCGAAGCCGAGTCGGACCGTCCGATCCCGCAGTCCATCTCCCCGAGACGGCTACTTCTTGAAGAGCAGCGGCTCGTTGTCGCGGATGATGCGCCCCTGCGTGCTGAGCGCCTCGCGCATGTAGCGAGGCAGGTGGAAGAGGCCGGCGTTGGTCTCGCCGTCGAACCAGCGCATGGGGCCATCGATCCGGTTCTTGACGCGGGTGTCGACCTCCTGGATCGAAAGCTGGCGCGGGTCGGGCCCCTTCGTGGCGAGGGCGAAGGTCCAGGGAAGGCCGAAGCTCGACACCTGGGCGATGAAGGGGCGCACGATCGGGAACGCCGTCCGCAGCGTGGCGACGACCGAGGCGAGGTTGAAGAGCATGTGCGGAGCCGCCGTGCCGGCCTGCAGCGCGATCACGCCGTGCTCGGTGAGCCGGTCGCGGACGACCTGGTAGAACTCCGTTGTGTAGAGGAGGTACGCCGGCCCCTCCTCGATCGGGTCCGGCAGATCGATGACGATGGCGTCGAAGGTCTCGCTCGTCTGCTCGAGGTACTTGCGCGCGTCCTCGAAGCGCAGCTCCGCGCGCGGGTCCTCGAAGGCGCCGGCCGCGTAGCTCGGCAGGTGCCGCCGGCAGGCGAAGACGACCTCCTCGTCGATGTCCACCATCAGCGCCCGCTTCACGGTCCGGTGCCGGAGCGCCTCCCGGAGGGTCGCCCCCTCGCCGCCCCCCACGACCATGATCCGCTCGGGGCCGGTCGGGTGGGCGATGAAGGCGGGATGGATGATCGCCTCGTGGTAGATGAACTCGTCCGTCTCGCTGGACTGCAGCTTGCCGTCCAGGATGAGCGCCTTGCCGTACGAGCCGGTCAAGACGATGTCCAGCTCCTGGAACTTCGTTTTGGCGTGGTAGATCGTCTCGACGATCGAGTGGCCGTGCAGCTCGTCGGCGCTCAGATACTCAAAGAACCACTTCGAGGTCCGCGGACTCATAGAGACCCACCCCTGCAGTCACGGGAGCTGGCGCCGGCTTGTGCGGGAGCTTCTCGTTGCGCTCGGCGTTGATGATGCCGCGCTTCATCTCGACCAGACTCGGGTTCTGGCTCTCGAAGGCGCGGATGAGCGATTCGGCGGCTAGTTCGGGTTGCAGGAGATCGCCGCACGTGAAGATGTCCACCGCCGCGTAGCCGTACTCGGGCCAGGTGTGAATGGAGAGATGGGACTCCGCGATGATCACCATGCCGGAGATCCCGAACGGATTGAACTCGTGGAAGGAGATGTCGACGATCGTCGCCTTGGCGTCACGAGCGGCGGCGACCATCGCGGACTTGACGTACTCGAGGTCCTTGATCGACTCAGCGTTGCAGTCACGGAGTTCGAGCAGGAGGTGAGTCCCGAGTGCGTTCAATCCATCTGCCCTCCTATCCGCCAGCCTCTACCCGACTTCGCCGGGCAGAGCCAGAGGCTCCTTGGCGTGGGGCCCTTAAGCGTCGCCGCGCCCTAGCTGCGCCGCGACCGCGTTCGGCTCCCGACGGCAATGAGCCCGGAGGCGCTCGCAAGACACTCCGCGAGGCTCTCCGGGCCGGGTTTCGCATGCATATAAACAGACCCCCCCCCGCGCTGCAAGTGAAAACTGCCACGCGGTCGGGTCTTTTTTTCGGGGACGCCGGCTAGCGCAGCGCGCGGCCGTGTCGAGGCGGGCTCCGGCGCTCGGCGGCGCGCCGCCGCTGGTAGCGGTCGACGTTCCGCTCGTGCTCGGCGAGCGTCGTGGCGAAGACGTGCGTCCCGTCGTTCCGGGAGACGAAGTAGAGGTACGGCACGGGAGCGGGCCGCACCGTCGCCTCCAGGGCCGCCCGGCCGGGGTTCGCGATCGGACCGGGCGGCAGCCCGCGGATCCGGTAGGTGTTGTAGGGCGTCCAGGTCAGGAGGTCGGTCTTGCGGATGTTGCCGTCGAAGTCCTGGATGCCGTAGATCACGGTGGGGTCGCTCTGGAGCGGCATCCGCCGCTTGAGCCGGTTGCGGAAGACCGCGGCGACGAGAGGTCGCTCGTGCGGCAGCCCCGTCTCCTTCTCCACGATCGAGGCGAGCGTCACCAGCTCGTGCTCGGAGAAGCCCTGCGCTTCGGCCTCGGCGAGCAGCTCGGCCGAGACGTTCGCCCGGTACTGGGCGACCATGGCGCGCAGGATCTGGTCCGGCGAGAGGCCGCGGACGAACCGGTACGTATCGGGGAACAGGTAGCCTTCGAGGCGATCGGCCGGAACGCCGAGGCTCCTGGCGAAGGCCGGATCCTCGGCGCGCGCGAGGAACGCGTCGGCGTCGACGAGCCGCTCGGCCGCGAGCAGCGCGGCGATCTCGCGCACCGTCCAGCCCTCGGGGATCGTCACCTGGTGCTGGCGCACCTCGCCGCGGACGAGGCGGCGGAGGACGTCGCGCGCGGAGGCGTCCGACGGGAACTCGTACTCGCCCGCCTTGACCCGGCCGGCGGCGCCGCTCAGGCGGGCGTACCAGGCGAGGAGCCGGCCGTCGCGGACGACGCCGGCCGCCTCGAGGTCGCGGGCGACCGCGGCGAACGGCCGCCCGGGCGGGACCTCGACCACCCGCGTGGCGCCGGCCGGGCCGGCCGGGGACGACAGCGCGAGGTGCCCGTAGACGGCGGCACCCGCCGCGGCGAGGAGGGCGAGCAGGACGGTGAGCAGGGCGGCTCGGCGCATAGGACGGCAACCTCTCATCCCGGTCACGGGTGTCGCGGCCCGGAGACCACGACGCGGGCGCCCGGGCGGCGTCGTCCGGGCCGCCCGGCGCTCCACCGGCTAGTCCGGCTCGTCGGCCGGCCGCTGCCGCGAGGCCCGGATGGACGCCTGACGGTCAAGGTAGCCCTGCAGGATGAGCGCCGCGGCGACGGTGTCCACGACCGCCTTGCGCTTGCGCCGCGGGACGTCGCCCTCGAGGAGGGCCCGGTCGGCCGCGACGGTGGAGAGCCGCTCGTCCCAGGTGACCACCGGGAGCCCGAGGGCGTTCTTGACCGCCTCGGCGAACTCGAGCACCGAGGCGGCCTGCGGGCCGAGCGTCCCGTTCATGTTCTTCGGCAGGCCGATCACGATGCGCTCGACGTCCCACTCGGCGACGAGGCGGCGAAGCGCGTCGAGGTCGGCCGCGAGGCCGCGGCGGGCGAGGGTCGAGAGCCCCTGGGCGGTCCAGCCGAGCTCGTCGCTCACGGCGACGCCGATCGTCTTCGTCCCGACGTCGAGCCCCAGTGTTCGTCCCATGATCGCGTCTCCGAAACCCCTCAAGCTAGGGCGGTCGGCTTGCCGAGTCAAGCGGGGCCGACGAGGCTGTTGACAGCCGCCGCGCCGCGAGAGTAGAGTCCCGCCCCTCGGAGGAACCGACCCATGGGCGCGCTCCCCGATGCCGGAACCCGGCCGGCTTCCCCCCGCCACCAGGCGCTCGTTGCCCGGATGAAGGACCCCGACGCCGACGTCCGGGCGGCCGCCGCCTCGGCCCTCGAGCGGATCGAGGCGCGGGCGACGCTCGACCGCCTCGTCGCGACGTTCGACTCGAGCGACCCCCAGATGCAGCTCAAGATCGTCTTCGGTCTGAAGAGCCTCAACGACGAACGGGCGCTCGAGCCGCTCGTGCGGGCCTTGCGCGCGAAGTCGGACGAGGTGCGCGCGTCGGCCGCGCGGGTCCTCGGTGACCTCGCGCACCCGCGCACCATCGGGCCGCTCGTCGAGGCGCTCGACGACCCGAGCCTGCCGGTGCGCGCGGTGGCCGCCGAGGCGCTCGGCCGCTTCCGCGACCGCCGGCTCACCGATCCGCTGGTGGCCTGCCTCGACACCACGGACGAACACCTGCTCGACGCCGTGCTCGGCGCGCTCGGCGCCATCGCCGATCCGCGAGCGGAAGCCGCCATCCTGCCGTTCCTCGACCATCCCTCGCCCAGGATCCGCGCCCGGGCCTGCTGGGCCATCGGCAACCTCTAGTGACCTAGCCCAGCGTCGCGGCGAGTTCGCGGCAGCGCTCGCCGACGGCGCCTCGATCCTCGGCCGCGGCCCGCAGGAGGCGCCGCGCCTCGGGGCTGCCGACCGCGGCCAGCGCCTCGGCCGCGGCGATGCGGACGACCGGCGGCTCCGCGCGGCCGAAGAGCCGCCGGAGCAGGCCGGGCGGCTCGAGCAGCGTGCCCAGCGCCTCGACCGCCTGCGCCCCGCCGACCAGCCCGAGAGCCTCGATGGCGTGGCGCCGCACCTCGGCGTTGGCGGGGCGGCGGTTGGCGCCGACCGGCTTGCCGCGGGCGATCGCCTCGAGCGTCGGCAGCGCGGACGCCTCGCGCCAGGCGCCGACGGCGAGGATCGCGTGCACCTGGATCTCCGGGTCGTCGCTTGTCAGGCAGCCGACGACCTCGCCCCGCGCCCGGGGCCCGCCGATCTTCGAGAGCGCCTGCACGGCCGCGCGCCGGACGCGGATGTCCTCGTGCGCGAGTAGCGCCGTGAGCGCCGGCACCGAGCCGCGGCTCCGGAGTTCTCCGAGGAGCGTCGCCATGTTCCGCACGACGAACCACCGGGAGTCGCGGAGCCTCAGCTCCAGCTCCGGCACGGCGCTTTCGCCGAAGAGCGTGATGACCTGCGAGAGCGCCCGCCGGGCCGCCCGGTCCTCGCCGGTGCTGAGCGCGTCGAGGAGCGCGCCGAGCGCGCGCGCGCCGAGGCGGGTGAGCGCCCGGCCCAGCACCTCGCGCTCGCCGCGCGCCTCGCGCGAGCCGACCCGCTCGACGAGCCAGGTGAGGAGCGGCTCGTCGATCAGCTCGGCGAGGAGCGCGTCGGCCATCTGCTGCTGCGCCGCGCCGCGCCGACCGGTGCTGCCGCCGGCGTGCTGGCCGAGCACCGCGATGGCCGGCAGGAGCGTGTCGAACGGGGCCGTGTTGCGCAGCTCGAGGGCCGTCCACCGGAGCTTCTCGATGGTCTGCTGGTAGGCGACGCCGTCGGTCTCGCGATCGAGCCTGGCGAGCAGCGCGAGGAGCTGCTGCTCGGCCGTCATCCGCTCCGGCTCGGGAGCCGGGGCGGCCTCCTGCGAGGCGCCCGCGTCCCCGACGGCGTCGCCGGTCTCGCCGGTCTCGCCGGTCTCGCCGGCCTCGGCCTGTGGCGGCGTCCAGGTCGTGCGCGGCTCGGCGCGCTCGGCCGACGCCCGCTCGAGCTTCGCGAGGATCGCGTCGAGGTCGGCCTGGTTGGCCCAGATCGCCCGGACGCCGGCCTCGGCGAGACAGGCCTCGAAGCCGCCGTCGCGGGCGAGGTCCTCCGGATCGACGGTGAGGAGGTGAAGCAGGTGGCCGAGCTCGTCGGCCGTCGCCCCGCGGCGCAGGTAGAGGCGGCTCACGCGCCGCACGACGCACTCGTGGGCGAGGTCGGCCACACCGGGCACCTGCCCGCCGACGAGCCTGCCGTTCTCGGTGAAGCCGCGGCGGCCGACGCCCAGCTCGACCGGCTCGGTGGAGTCGGCGTCGCGGCCGGCCTGGAACCGCTCGTGCGCCTCGCGCACCTTCTCGTTCGCGACGCGCAGCGCCGGGTGCGCGGGCGGGTAGAAGAGCGTCGCCTTGTAGGCGCGCGCCAGCTCGCCGAGGAAGCCCTCGAGGAGCGGGTCGACGGTCGAACCACCCGAATGCTCGGTCCGGCGCATGAGGCGGCGGAGTCTACTCGTGGCCGCATGCCTTGTCAACCGCGGTAGAATCGCCCAACTATGCGAACGCGCACGGTATACCGCTGTCAGGCCTGCGGCCGCGCCGAGCCGCGCTGGGCCGGGCGGTGTGCCGGCTGCGGCGAATGGCACTCCCTCGTCGAGGAGCTGTCGGCTCCGCCGTCCCGCCAGGGCGCAAGGCCCGGTGTGCATGCCCCGCCCGGCGATCGGTCGGCCGCCAGGCCGACGCCGATCACCGACGTCGAGGACGACGAGGCGGCTCGCCTCGTGACGGGCCTCTCGGAGTTCGACCGGGTGATGGGCGGCGGCGTCGTCCCGGGCTCCGCCACGCTCGTCGGCGGCGACCCCGGCATCGGCAAGTCCACCCTCCTCATGCAGGTGGCCGGCCGGCTCTGCGGGCAGGGGGCCTCCGTGCTCTACGTCTCGGGCGAGGAGTCGGCGCGACAGACCCGGCTGCGCGCCCGGCGGCTCGGCGTCGAGGCCGGGTCGCTCCTCGTCTACGCCGAAACGCGCCTCGAAGCGGTGCAGCTCGAGGTCGAGCGCCTGGCGCCGGCGGCCCTCGTCATCGACTCCATCCAGACGCTCGCCACCGACGCGCTCGACAGCGCGCCGGGCTCCGTCGGGCAGGTTCGGGAGACGGCCGCCCGGCTGGTGCGCCTGGCCAAGGCCGGCGGCCCGGCGGTGTTCCTCGTGGGCCACGTCACCAAGGAAGGGGCGATCGCCGGGCCGCGCGTCGTCGAGCACATGGTCGACACCGTCCTCTACTTCGAGGGGGATCGCGGCCACCCCTACCGCATCCTTCGCGCGGTCAAGAACCGGTTCGGCTCCACCAACGAGATCGGCGTCTTCGAGATGAAGGAGCGAGGCCTCGACGAGGTGGTGAACCCGTCGGAACTCTTCCTCTCGGAGCGCCCGGCCGACGCCCCCGGCTCGGCGGTCGTGGCGTGCCTCGAGGGGAGCCGGCCCGTCCTCGTCGAGGTCCAGGCGCTCGTGGGCCACGCCACCTACGGCACGCCGCGGCGGACGACGATCGGCGTCGATCCGAACCGGGTGGCGCTGCTCGTGGCGGTCCTCGAGAAGGCGGCCGACGTGACGCTCGTCGCGCAGGACGTCTTCGTCAAGGTGGCCGGCGGGGTCAGGCTCTCCGAGCCTGCGGCCGACCTGGCCCTCATCGCCGCGCTCGCCTCGTCCGTGCGCGACCGCCCGCTCGATCCCGAGACGCTCGTCTTCGGCGAGGTCGGGCTCTCGGGCGAGGTGCGGGCCGTCGCCCAGGCCGAACCGCGGCTGCGCGAGGGAGCCAAGCTCGGCTTCACGCGGGCCGTCCTCCCGCGCGGCAACGCCCGCCGCCTCACGGAGGCGGCCGGTCTCGAGATCGTGGGCGTCCGCGACGTGAGCGAGGCGCTCAGGGTGCTGCTGTCGTGAAGGTGGGCGCCGCGGTGCTGGCCGGCGGCCAGAGCCGCCGGATGGGCCGGGACAAAGCCTTCCTTCCGTTCGGCGGCCGGCCGCTGATCGAGCGGACCCTCGAGACCCTCGACCGCCGCTTCGACGAGGTCCTCGTCGTGGCGAACGACCTGCCGAGGTACGCCCACCTCGGCCGGCGTGTCGTGGCCGACCTGAGGCCTGGCACCGGCGCCCTCGGCGGCATCTACACGGCCGTCGCGCTCGGCACCGACGAGGCGAGGCCCTACGTGTTCGTCTGCGCCTGCGACATGCCGTTCCTCGACACCACGCTGATCGACCTCCTCCTGCGCGAAGCGGCGCGGGAGGCCGACGGCGGCCTTCCGGACGTCGTCGTGCCGGAAGACCCCGACGCGCCGGACTCGTCGGCCGGGCTCCACCCGCTCTGCGCCGTCTACGGCCGCGGCACGCTGCCGGCCATCGAGCGCCGCCTCGCCGAGGGGCGGCTCAAGGTCATCGGCTTCTACGACGACGTGCGCGTGCGGCGCGTCGGGGCCGACGCCCTGGCGCAGGCCGGCGTCCCGCGGCACGCGCTGATGAACACCAACACGCCCGAGGACCTCGCGCTCGCCGAGGCCATCCTCGCCCGGACGGCCGGCCCCGGCCGGTGACGGGCGCCGTCACTCGTTAGCCGTCTCACACCGCGTAAGTCCGCGTGCGGGGCCGGCCGTCGATCGGGGCATGGCTGTTGCACGTGGCCCGGGCATGCGCGAAGCCTGCTCGTTCTGCGGAAAGGGGCGGTCCAGCGTGCGGCGACTCGTCGCCGGGGACCGGAGCAACATCTGCAACGAGTGCATCGAGGTCTGCAAGGAGATCCTCGCCGAGGACCCGGCGTGCGAGCCGCGCGTCACCGACCCGATCGTGGCGAGGGATCCGCTGCCGACCCCGTCGGCGCTGCGCGCGGCGCTCGACCAGTACGTCGTCGGCCAGGAGCGCGCGAAGAAGGTGCTCTCGGTCGCGGTCTACAACCATTACAAGCGGCTCGCGGCGGCCGCCGAGACGGACGGCGAGGGGATCGAACTCGCCAAGAGCAACGTGCTCCTCATCGGCCCGACGGGGACGGGCAAGACGCTGCTCGCCGAGACGCTCGCGCGGATCCTCCACGTCCCCTTCGCCATGGCCGACGCCACCTCGCTCACCGAAGCCGGGTACGTGGGCGAGGACGTGGAGAACGTCCTCCTCAAGCTCCTCATCGCGGCCGACTACGACGTCGAGGCGGCGCAGCGCGGCATCGTCTACATCGACGAGATCGACAAGATCGCCCGCAAGAGCGACAGCGCCTCCGTCACCCGCGACGTCTCGGGCGAGGGGGTCCAGCAGGCCCTCCTCAAGATCCTCGAGGGGACGGTTGCCAACGTCCCGCCGTCGGGCGGGCGCAAGCACCCGCAGCAGGACTTCATCCGGGTCGACACCCGGAACATCCTCTTCATCTGCGGCGGGGCGTTCGACGGGCTCGAGCGGGTGGTCGAGGCGCGGCTCGGCCGGCGGGCGATCGGCTTCGGCCTGGACCCCGCGAGCAAGGAGTCCCGGGCCGCCGCGGAGTGGCTGGCGCTGGTCGGCCCGGAGGACCTCCAGCGGTTCGGCCTCATCCCGGAGTTCATCGGCCGCCTGCCGGTGGTGGCCGTCCTCGAGGCGCTCGACGAGGCCACCCTCGTCCGGATCCTTCGCGAGCCGAAGAACGCGCTCGTGCGGCAGTACCAGAAGCTCTTCGCCGCCGAGGGGGTCGACCTGCGCTTCACGGACGAGAGCCTGGTGGCCGTGGCGCGCGAGGCGCTCGCGCGCCGCTCCGGCGCCAGGGGGCTCAGGGCCATCCTCGAGTCGCTGATGCTCGACCTCATGTACGAGATCCCGTCGCGCGACGACGTCGTCGAGTGCGTGATCGACGAGGCGGTCGTGCGGCGCGCCTCCCCGCCGCGGCTCGTCCTGCGCGAGCCGCTCCGCGAGTCCGCGTAGCCGGGTCGGAACCCCTCTTCCCCTTTGCCCGCCGGCTCGCTACCCTTGCCCGCCGCGAGCCGGTGCGAATTTTGTCACCGACGCGCACGTTTTGCGTGCGCGCGGCCCGACTTCCGGCGGCGCATGCCTGCAATACCGCGAGAATCCCGGCGGCACGGCGGTTGCTTTCCGGCGGAGCCGACGGCCCGACGCGTCGTCGGCCGGGCGTGCCGCGACGGGCAGGATCGCGCGAAGGGAGGATGCAGGGATGGTCGCTTGGGTGCTCCTCGTCACAGTCGTGCTCCTCGGGGCGCTGGGCGGCCAGGCGCGAGCGAACGACGTGTCGGTCCGGGACCTCACCCAGGAGCAGTTCCGCGAGCTGTCCACCGAGGTGGGGCTCGCCATCACGCCCTACCAGCTCCGGCCGGCCGAGGGGCTCGGCTTTCCCGGCTTCGACCTCGGCGCCGAGGTGACGGCCGTCGAGATCAACAGGAGCCGGAGCTACTGGCAGGAGGCGGTCGACGATCCCGACGACCTCCCGTCCTTCCTGCCGGTGCCCAAGCTGCACGCCAACGTCGGCCTGCCGCTCGGGATCGACCTCGGCGGCTACTACGGCGCCGTGCCCGGCTCGAACGTCCGGCTCTACGGCGGGGACGTGAAGTGGGCCGTCATCCGCGGCGGCGTCGTCTGGCCGGCCCTCGCGGTGCGCGGCGCCTACACGAAGCTCGACGGCGTGGACGACCTGGACCTCGACACCAAGTCGCTCGACGCGTCGCTCAGCAAGGGCTTCGGGCCCCTCACCCCCTACGTCGGCGCCGGTCGGGTCTGGATGGAGGCCGAGCCCCGGGGAGCCGCGGCCGGCGTCCTCGAGCGCGAGACGGAGCAGGAGGACCGCGTCTTCGTCGGCCTCAGGCTGCGGGCGCTCCTCGTCTCGGCGGTGGCCGAGGCGAGCTTCGCAAAGGTGCCGGCCTACACGTTGCGGCTGAACGTCAGCTTCTAGGAGCCACGTCGATCATGTCGGACGCCGCGTCGCGAGAGCCCGAGCAGCCGACCAGGTCCCGTCCTTGCCGCCGCCGCTGCGTCGCGTGCGGCCGCCCCTCCGCCGAGGTCCGCCGGCTCGTGTCGACCGAGCGGTCGCGCATCTGCACCGACTGCCTCGACGCGTTCAACGCCGCCGTCCACGCGGCCGACCAGTCGCCGGGTGAGACGTCCCGGCGCGAGCTGCCGACGCCGGCCCGCATCAAGGCCATCCTCGACGAGTACGTGATCGGCCAGGAGAAGGCCAAGAAGATCCTCTCCGTGGCCGTCTACAACCACTACAAGAAGATCGAGTCGAACGCGGTCAACCGCGACGTCGAGCTCAAGAAGTCGAACATCCTCCTCCTCGGCCCCACCGGCACCGGCAAGACGCTCCTGGCCCAGGTGCTGGCGCGGGTGCTGCGCGTGCCGTTCGCCATGGCCGACGCCACGGCCCTCACCGAGGCGGGCTACGTCGGCGAGGACGTGGAGAACATCCTCCTCAACCTCGTCATGGCGGCCGACTACAACATCGAGCGGGCCCAGAAGGGGATCGTCTACATCGACGAGATCGACAAGATCGCCCGCAAGAGCGAGAACCCCTCCATTACCCGCGACGTCTCGGGCGAGGGGGTGCAGCAGGCCCTCCTCAAGATCCTCGAGGGCACCGTCGCCAACGTCCCGGTCACGGGCGGGCGCAAGCACCCGCAGGAGGAGGTCATCCGGGTCGACACCACGAACATCCTCTTCATCTGCGGCGGGGCGTTCGACGGGCTCGAGGCGATCATCGAGCGGCGCCTGGCCACCCGGGGGAGCATCGGCTTCGGCGCCGAGGCGGCGCCCAGGACCGGGCGCGACGGCTCCCTCATGCAGCTCGTCCAGCCGGAGGACCTCTTCAAGTACGGCATGATCCCGGAGTTCGTCGGCCGGCTCCCGGTGACGACCGTCCTCCACGAACTGGACGAGGAGGCGCTCGTTCGCATCCTCAAGGAGCCGAAGAACGCGCTGGTCAAGCAGTATCAACGCCTCTTCAAGCTCGACGGCGTGACCCTCGAGTTCACGGACGCCTCGCTGCGGGCGGTGGCGCGCGAGGCGATCCGCCGCCGCGCCGGGGCCCGCGGCCTCTCGGCCATCCTCGAGGAGACGATGCTCGACCTGATGTACGACCTTCCGTCGCGCCGCGACGTCAAGAGCTGCCGCATCGACGAGGCGGTCGTCCTCGGGCAGGGGGCGCCGGAGTTCACCTACCGGGCCCGCAGGCGCAGGACGGCGTAAGCCGATCTACCATCGGGGGATGCTCGAGGCGCGCGACATCCCCTGGGCGCTCGGTCTGGGCGCTCTCCTTTCCCTCCTCGTCTGGATCGGCTTCCGGCTCGGCGTGGAGTCGCGGCGGCGTGACGCCGCGCACATCGCCCTCTGGACCCTCTACTTCCTCGGCGTCGTGGTCCTCGGCACGATCGGCCCCTTCTACGTGGCCGACCTCGCGCGGATCGACCGCCTGTCGCGGCGCGAGCAGTTCTTCTGGGTGGTCCTGGCGATCTGGGTGTTCGCCTCGGGCGCCTTCATGGTGCGGGCGCTCGTGCGCCAGGTTCGGGCGGCGAAGGAGGACGATACCGCTCGACGATCCGGGCGATGAGGGCGGTCGTCGAGAGGCCCTCGACGAGCGGGATGCGAACGACCTGGCCGCCCGCCGCCTCGACCGTGTCCCGCCCGACGATTCGCTCGAGCGGCCAGTCGGCCCCCTTCACCAGGACCATCGGCCTCACCGCCGCGATGAGGGGGCCGGGGTCGGGCTCGTCGAAGATCACCACGTGGTCCACGCAGCCGAGCCCGGCGATCACCTCGGCCCGCTCCTGCTCGCCCACGATCGGCCGCTCGGGGCCCTTGCCCAGCGTCCGCACCGAGCGGTCGCTGTTCACGCCGACCATGAGCGCGTCCCCATGGGCCCGCGCCGCCTCGAGGTACCGGACGTGGCCGGCGTGGAGCAGGTCGTAGACGCCGTTGGTGAAGACGAGGCGCTTGCCGGCCGCCCGGTAGCGATCGGCGATGGCGACGGCCTCGTCCCTCGTCACGATCTTCGTGCGCAGGCGTCGGGGCCCGGGCAGGGAGGGATCGCCCACGAAGAGGCCCCGGGGTTCGCCCGGCGGCGCGCCTCGCGCCACGGCCAGGGCCCGCGCGACGACCTCGCGGGTCCCTTCGGTGACCGCAAGCCCGCCGAGGTCGGCCGCCTTTACCCACCGCCCCTCCGGGCAGTCGTCGCCGCAGACGATCTCGCGCGAGGCGCCGGCCGCGAGTCCGCAGAGGAAGTCGACCAGGACGTAGTGATAGCGTACCCGCCCGTCGTCGTCGCGGACGATCCGCTCGAACACCTCGACCACCGGGCCCGCCTCGACGACGAGGCCGGTCTCCTCGCGCACCTCGTGCTCGACGGCGGCGCGAAGCGACTCGCCCGCCTCGACGGCGCCGCCGGGGAGCGTCCACTGCCCCGCGTTGGGCGGGTGGCCGCGCCGGGTGAGGAGCACCAGGTCCCCGTCGAGCACCACGGCGCCGACGCCGACGATGGGGCGCAGAGGGTACTCGCGGTCGCTCATGGGCCTCCCGTCGCGACCGGACAACCGGACGGCGCCGGCCGCACGCCGTCGCTAGGAGCCGTGCTCGGCCCCGTACAGGAAGATCCGCACCAGGTACACGAGGTAGAAGAGCCCTCCCACGAGGAGCGGCCAGGCGGGGAGCCGTCCCTTGGCCCGGATCACCAGGAGCGCGAGGCCGGCCGACGCGATCGTGATGACCAGGTTGAGGAGCTCGGTCGTGCCGAGGTTCCACTCCGTGAACCAGAGGCCGACTGCCACCGGGATCGTCGACTGGAAGACCAGGGCGCCCGAGATGTTCCCCATCGCGAGCGTGTCCTGGCGCTTGATGGTCCAGGTGATGGAGTTGTACTTCTCCGGCAGCTCGGTGGCGATCGGGGCGATGATGAGCGACAGGACGAGCGCCGAGATCCCGAGGACCCCGGAGAGCGCCTCGATCGTGCCGATGAAGAGGTGCGCGCCGACCGTGATGGCCACGAGCCCCAGGACGCACTGGGAGATGATGGTCGGCCAGTTGATCGGTAGCCTGAGGAACTTGTTCAGGTAGAACGTGTCGGTGTACTCCTCGTTGGCCTCGGCCTCGTGCCCGAGCTGTCGCCGGAAGTAGAGGGCGTAGATCAGGAGCACGACCACGCCGGCGACGATGTTCAGCATCCGGCTGCCGATGATCGACACGACCAGGACGAAGGCGATGGTCGCGATGAACCACCGCAGCTCGAAGGCCAGCGACTTGATGTTCACGTCCATCCGCCACTGCCGCCGGCCGAGCGCCCAGAGGATGGTCACCGTGAGGCCGAGGAGGAAGAAGGCCAGCGTCGAGAGCATGAAGGGGGCGCCGAGGATGGCGCCGATGCCGATGTCGTGACCCGAGCCGGCCGCGCCGAAGACGATGGCCAGGATGGGAATCATCGTCTCGGGGAGCGCCGTACCGACGGCCGCGAGGAGACTGCCCGCCGCGGCGTGGGAGAGGTGGGCCTTCTCGCCGACGTGCTCGACGCCGTTCGCGAACATCTCGCAGCCGGCGAGGATGACGATCATCGAGCCGATCAGCTCGGCGAAGAGGAGCCCGGTGCTGGTCGTCGCCCCGCTCTCCGGCAGGGCCGCCGCCGCAAGGGCGGAAGCGGGAACGGCGAGTGCGGCGAGAACCAGGAGCCGGCGGATCCGGCGAACCCCTCTGGTCACTGATAGCCTCCTCGAGAAGCGTTTTCGGGTGCGTCGCGGTGTCCGCGCACGGCGCACCGCTCGCGTGCACGGTGCGCGGGTGGGGCTCACCGCGTCGGCCGGCGCCATCCGGACCGACCCGCGGCTCGTGGCTCGGCCAACGAAGCACGCTATCAATACGGTAAGAATACCGTCAAGCGCCTCTGCGCGTGCGGTACCATGGCGGGCATGGTGGAGCCCCTGACCACACCGACCGACCGCCATCTCCTCGTGCTCGTCACCGTGCCGACCGCCGCGGACGGGGATCGGATCGGCCGCGCCCTCGTCGAGGGCCGCCACGCCGCCTGCGTGAACGTCGTGCCGGGGCTGCGCTCGGTCTACCGCTGGCAGGGGGCCGTCGAGACCGCGGACGAGGCGCTCCTCCTCGTGAAGACCACCCGCGAGGCCTTCGAACGGCTCGCCGCCGCCGTCCGCGCCCTCCATCCCTACTCGCTGCCCGAGATCGTCGCCCTGCCGCTCTCGGCCGGCCTCTCGGCCTACCTGGCCTGGGTCGACGATGGCACGACCCCCGAGCGGTCGTCCTGATCGTCGAGTGCCGCCCCGAGCGCCGTCCATGCCCGCTCCCGACACCGCCCTGGCCGAACGGCTCTTTCGGACGCTCCGCGAGCAGAGCCTCGACACCCCCGGCGTCACGCGCCCGTCCTACGGGCCGGGCGAGCAGATGGCGCACGACCTCGTGCGGGGCGAGGCCGAGGCGCTCGGCCTCGAGGTCGCGGTCGACGCGGCCGGCAACCTCTACGCGACGATGCCGGGCCGCGACCGGCTGGCGCCGGCCTTCGTCGTCGGCTCGCACCTCGACACCGTTCCCCACGGCGGCAACTACGACGGCGCCGCCGGCGTCGTGGCCGGCCTCTCGGCCGTGGCCGGCCTGCGGCGGGCAGGCGTGACGCCGCCGCGCGACGTGACGGTCATGGCGATACGGGCCGAGGAGTCGACCTGGTTCAACGCGTCCTACATCGGCAGCCGCGCGGCGCTCGGGCTGCTCGCGCCCGAGGAACTCGACACCGTCCGGCGGTCCGACACCGGCCGCTCGCTCGGCGAGCACCTCGAGGAGGCCGGCTTCGACCGGGCGGCGGTCGCCCGCCGGGCGGCCCATCTCGACCCGGCCCGGGTCCACGGCTTCATCGAGGTCCACATCGAGCAGGGCCCGATCCTGGTCGAGCGGGGCATCCCGGTGGCCGTCGTGACCGGCATACGGGGCGCCTTCCGCTACCGCGAGGCGAGGGCCATCGGCCAGTGGGCGCACTCGGGTGCCGTGCCGCGCGCCTACCGGCGCGACGCCGTCGTCGCCGTCTCGGAGTTCGTCGCGGCCCTCGACGCCGCGTGGGGCGACCTCGAGGCCGGCGGGCACGACCTCGTCGTCACGGTCGGCCAGCTCTACACCGACCCGCGCCTGCACGCGTTCAGCAAGGTTCCTGGCGAGGTCCGCTTCTGCATCGACGCGAGGAGCCTCTCCACCGACACCCTCGACACGGTGCGCGACACGGTGCATCGGCTCGCCGCGGAGATCGGCGATCGGCGCCGCGTCCGGTTCGAGCTCGGGCCGATCACCGGGACCAGGCCGGCCGTCCTCGACGCCGGCCTTCGAGGCCGGCTGGCCGATGCCGCCGGGCGGCTCGGCATCCCCGCCATCGAGATGGCGAGCGGCGCGGGGCACGACGCCGTCACCTTCGCCAACGCCGGCATCCCCACCGCGATGCTCTTCATCCGGAACCAGGGGGGGAGCCACAACCCCGAGGAGGCGATGGACCTGGCCGACTTCGAGCAGGCCGCCTCCATCCTCGCCGCCGTCCTCGCCGCCTAACTCCCCCACCTCGGGGTCAGGCCTTTCCATTTTCCAGGGGGTCAGGCCTGTCCGTTTTCCAGGGGGTCAGGCCTTTCCATTTTCCAGGCCCGGCTGGAGGGCGGAGGGTCGCTCGCGTCCCGGCTAGCGGCGGCGGCGCGGCCAGACCTCGGGGTTCACGAGGCTTGCGGGCCGGCGGCCGGCGCCCACCAGGAGAACGAGCCGGGCGACCTCGAGCGCCGTCCGCCGGAGCGCCTCCTCCGAGGAGCCGGCGGCGTGAGGCGAGAGAATGACGTTCGGGGCGCGGAGCAGAGGATGGTCGGGCGGCAGCGGCTCGCGGCCGAAGACGTCCAGGCCCGCGCCCGCGAGGCGCCCCTCGGCGAGCGCCGAGGCAAGGGCGATCTCGTCGACGACCCCGCCTCGGGCGGTGTTCACGAGGAACGCCGACGGTCGCATGAGGGCCAGCCGCCGCGCGTCGATGAGGCCGCGGGTCCTCTCGGTGAGCGGGACGTGGAGCGAGACCACGTCGCTGGCGGCCAGGAGCGCGTCGAGGTCCGAGACCGGCGTCATTCCGGCTCGCACCAGGCGGGTCGTGTTCCCGGACGGCGACCAGCCGAGGACCCGCATCCCGAGTCCCACCCGGGCGAGCCTGGCCGTGAGCCGCCCGATGGTCCCGGCGCCCACGATTCCGAGCGTCCGCCCCGACAACTCCACGAGTCGAGCGTGGAACTTGAAGTCGAAGCGCCCCTCGCGCGCCGCCCGATCCCCCGCGGGAAGCTGCCGCGCGAGCGCGAGCAGAAGGGCGAGCGTATGCTCCGCGACCGACCTGGCGTTGGTGCCGGGTGTGTTGACGACCGGGATGCCGAGCGCCGTCGCCCGCCCGACATCCACCGGATCGACGCCCACGCCGTGCACGCCGATCACCCGGAGGCGCGGGGCCGCGTCCATCGCGGCGGCGTCGAGACCGGCGTTGCGCGTGATCACGGCGTCGGCGTCGGCGATCTCCCGCGCCACGATGGGCATGGCCGGCGCGGACGCGAGACGCACCTCCGCGCCCGCCTCGCGGAGGACGGCCACGCCGGCCGCGTCGATCGGCTGGATCAGGAGGACCCGCCGGATCACGAGGCGTCGCCCCGACGTGGGCCCGCGAGGCCGAAGGCGACGACGATGGCGAGGAGCGCCGCGCCGAACACGGCGGCCAACGTGATGGCCGCCGCCCGGAAGCCGCCGAGGTCGACGACCCACCCGACCGCGAGCGGCGCCGTGATGTAGGCGAAGTCCGACACGAAACGGTAGACGCCCGCCGCCCGTCCGCCGAACTCGGTCTGCTCGGCGAGGAGCGCCGGCGGGATCATCCAGGCGGTGATCCCCAGGACGACGAGCGTGCAGCCGACGGTAAAGGCGCCGAAGCCGCCCGCCAGCGGAACGACGAGGACGCCTGCCAGCATCGACCCCACGGCCGCGACGAAGACCGGCACCCGGCCGATGCGGGCCGCCGCCCATCCCGCCGGCACGAGGAAGAGCACCTCGACCACGAACGCGAGGCCCATGGCGCGGCCGATCGCCTCCGAGGAGAGGCCGAGGCCCGCGCCGCCGTACAGGGGAAGGAACGTGCTGACCCCGCCGGACCAGGCGACCGCCATGGCGACGACCGCGGTGTAGGTGGCGACGAGCGGCCCGGTGAGCCGGAGGCCGCCGCCGGCAGCGGGCTTGCGGATCGGCCCCGAGCGGCCGACGACCCGATCCACGTCGGCCAGGACGCGGCGGGCCGAGGCGACCCAGCCGACGGCGACCGCGATGGCGGCGACCGCGAACGCCGTCCGCCAGCCGGCGCGCGAGGCCGCGACACCGCCGAGGTAGCCGGCGGCCGCGGTCGCGCCCGTCACGGCGATCTCGTAGAGGTTGCCGCGGTAGACCCGGCGATCGGCCGTCGTACCCCGCATCAGGTAGAGAATCGACACGAGGACGCTCGCGCCGGACCCGACGCCGACGAGCGCCCGGGCGAGGACCATGACCGGGACCGACGACGCGACCGCGGAGAGGAGCGTCCCGCCGAGCAGAAAGGCGCCCGCCGCGTGGAGCGCCGCCGGCGCGCCCCAGCGCTCCACCAGCATCCCGCCGGGCAGGCTCACCAGGAACCGCGCCACGCCGAAGGCGGTGCCGAAGAGGCCCGCGCCGGCGAACCCGACGCCGAGGTCCTGCATCACGGCCGGCAGGAGCGGCGGGAAGACGCCCTGACCGAAGTTGAAGCAGAAGTAGGCGATCAGGAACCAGACGAAGCTCGGGGTCACGAGCGGCGCGCGGCTCGCCTCCGCGTCCATCAGGCGCGCTCCGGACGGTCGCGTTCGCTCGATCCGCAGGGCACCCCCTGGCCCGGGCAGAAGCCGGCGCGCACGGCGCCGTCCGGTCCCCTGGACGCGCGGATCGGCCGGGCGAGCGCCGGAGACTCGGTCGGGTAGTCCTCGCGGTAGTGGGCGCCCCGGCTCTCCGTCCTAAGGCGCGAGGCCCGTGCGAC